>JASEIZ010000252.1 GCA_030017395.1 Desulfobacterales bacterium
GCTTTCGCCGGAATGACGTAAAACGGTATTTTTTGACTTTTTACGAGACCATCAATTTTAACACCTAACACTTAAAACATAAACACTATGATAGTATTTGATTTAAAATGTTCCAACGGGCACACTTTTGAGGGCTGGTTTGATGACAACCAAACCTTTGATAAGCAAAAAGCAAAAGGCATGATTGCATGCCCTGTATGCGAAAATACCGTTGTTTCAAAGGTTCCTTCCACCTTTGCGATAAAAGCCTCTCAGATAGCGGCAGATTCTTCTTGCAAACAGGAACATCTGGAAAACATGGGGCAAAAAATAGCAGACTTTGTGGAAAAGAACTTTGAAGATGTGGGTTGTAAATTTGCTACGGAAGCCCTGAAAATGCACTATGGCGTTTCTGAGCTAAAAAATATAAGGGGTATCAGCACCGAAAAAGAGGAAAAAATCTTAAAGGATGAGGGTATAAACTTCTTTAAGATTCCCGTGCCGGCCGATCCAAACACTGACACATAAATTGGTAACCGTTCACGGTTAACGGTTTACAGTTAACGGTTGATCAAAACATAAAAGCAAGAGGTTCAAAGAATTGATGATTGTAAAAAAAATAATCGACAATCAACAAAGGTATTTTCTGAATCAAACATCATGCTTCAATCATTACAAAATTCATTAAAAAACTGTGAACTGTGAACCGTGAACTGTGAACTGTTACATAAATTGAGACCTTTTAGATGGTAAAAATATGGAAACCTATCTCGACAAACTACCTTCCTTTGTCGATGCAATAAAATCGATTAAGGAAACAATTATTGCCAATATTGTATTTATAGGCCAGGTGCCGGCGCCTACTTTCAAGGAAAAAAGACGCACCAGTGTTTTTATGGATAGACTGGCAGAGGCACAGGTTGATGAATGCTCTACCGATGGTTATCGGAATCCCATCGCAATCATTAGAGGAACATCCAAAACAAAACCGCCTATTTTTGTGGTTGCTCACCTTGACACACCTTTTGATGCAGATACCGATCATAATTTCACCATCAAAGAAAATTTAATTAAAGGGCCAGGCATCTTAGATAATTCAGTAGGCGCGGGGGTGCTGGCATCGTTGCCGGAGATTTTCCGCAAGTTAAATCTTCGCTTTAAATCCGATATTGTTCTGGCAGGCGTCATACAATCAATGGGAAAAGGCAACCTTCGGGGCATCAGGCATCTGTTAAAGACATGGATCACTCCGATAAGAGGAGCTGTTTGCATAGAAGGGGTCGATCTCGGCAGGATAAACTATTATTCTTATGGAATGATCAGAGGCGAAATTGACTGCGATATACCTGCCGCAAAGGAATGGGAACATCAATTTAAGCCGAATGCCATCCTGATATTAAACGAAGTAATCAACCAGATACTGCAACTTCGGCTGCCCCAAAGACCAAGATCCAGGGTTATTATCGGAAAAATTTCCGGCGGTTTTAAGCATGGGACAATCGCTTACGATGCAAAACTCTGTTTTGAAATACAAAGCGACTCCGACAAAATGGTAAAAGCAATTCATAACAACTTTAAAGACATTGTTGACGGCATAGGCCACGAAAGCGGAGTTATTCTAAAAATCAGAACCATAAGTAATCTCAGGGCATCTAAATTAAAATATGATCATCCTTTGGTAAAAAGCGCTATGGCAATAATGGAAAGACTTGGCATACAACCGGTAAACGACCCGAGTGAATCAGAGCTTTCAATTTTTCTTTCAAACAATATACCTGCGCTTACACTCGGCATAACAAATGGAAAAAATTATCACCTGAAAAACGCCGAGATGGAAATTGAAGCAATGTTTAAGGGAATTGCTCAACTTATAGGAGTTATTATGGCAATAGACAGCGGGATTTGCGATGGACAGCAACTGGCTTAAAAAGAATACATTTCATCATTCTGAGTTTAAAGACATTGGTCGTCTTGTTAAAGAAAAAACAAGAAAAAATCTTACCATAGCTTTATGTCTGCCTACCCTGAATGAAGAAAAGACGATTGCAAAAGAGATTATTATTATTAAATCCGAACTGATGACGCGCTATCCGCTTATTGATGAATTAGTTGTCGTCGACTCGGGCTCGACAGACGATACAATAAAAATTGCAAGAGAATACGGCGCCGAGGTTTATAACGCAACCGAGATTCTGCCGGATATTGAATCGTTCAAAGGCAAAGGTGAAAATCTGTGGAAATCTCTTTATATTACAAACAGCGATATTATTGTATATCTTGATGCCGACATAAAAAATATTCACCACAGATTTGTTTACGCCCTTGTCGGCCCTCTGATCCTTTTCGATAATATTAAATTTTCCAAAGCCTTTTACGACAGACCGATCGCTACAGGTAAAAGCAAAATCAGGCCCACCGGCGGCGGCAGAGTTACAGAGCTTGTTATAAGGCCATTGCTGTCGCTGTTTTTCCCGGAACTTACACAGATTATGCAGCCTCTTTCCGGAGAATATGCGGGCTATCGGGAAGTTTTTGAAAAAATACCTTTCCCTGTCGGATACGGCGTTGAAACGAGCATGCTTCTCGATATTTATGAAAAATGGGGGCTGGATATAATAGCTCAGGTCGATCTTGACAGGCGGGTCCATAGAAATCAGGATACAAAAGCTTTGGGAAAGATGGCGTTCGTTATCCTTAAAACCTTTTGCAACCGTATTGAAAAGCTTGGAATAGTAAATTTAAATAAAGAGATTTTCGATGAGATGATTCAATATAATTTTGTCCGAAACAAATATACGCCGGATATTTTTAAAATCAAAGGGGTTGAGAGGCCACCGATTATTGAAATCAGTGAATATCGAAAAAAATTTAACATAATGTGAGACTCTCAAAAAAAGAGACCCGATCCGTGGCAGTGGGAGGCTATATTTACTCACACAACAGCAAAATACGGATCGGGCTTAATTCCGGCCTCTTTAACGAGTTGGAAATAATAAGTCAAGTACTATTTTATATCCCAATTATTTTTGATGGTCTCGTAAAAAGTCTTGAAATCGTCATGCCGGACTTGATAAGCCTG
>JASEIZ010000253.1 GCA_030017395.1 Desulfobacterales bacterium
CCGCCGCAAGCAGCGGGGAATGCGCTCGCTGTTCAGTTCAACATTCGATGTTGGATGTTCGATGTTCATTTTTTTTAGAGCTTATGGTTCGGATTAATGAACTTTTTCCTCTAATTGCCCCTTTTCTTCAAGAGGAATCTTTTCTTCGACAACAGGTGATTGAACTTCCTGTCTGGCAGGATCTTTTTCTTGGCTGACAGGGGATTCAACTACTTGCTCAACAGGCCTTTTTTCTTCACCGGCAGGAGATTCAACTCCAATGATTTTTTGTTTAACCATATCTATCTCATTTATGAGCTGATTGATTTTTGCCTGCAATTGCTCCTTTTCTTTCTTAAAAGATGCTGACTTGTCCTGAAGGCTTTTGGATTGAGCATCAAATTGGATTTGGGCCGCCTTCACATCCTTTTTCAGGGCGGCGATGTCTGTTTCTAACCGTTTTATCTGCTTGATGAAACCTTGATTGTCTTTTTCTATGTTGCTTATGTAATCGATTGTTTTTGAAAGATATTTTTTATAATCAGGCTTTTTTTGTTTGTCCATTCCCCATATATAATATCCAAAACCAACCCCTCCGCCAAATAAAATAATTACGACAACAAGATATGAAATTATTTTTTTTCTTTCATTTGTCATAGCAGCTCCTTAATACATGTATTCTTAAATATGGTTACGTATGATGGTGTATGCAATAAGTTTAAAACGCCTAATTTGATTATATAGGAATTTCCTTTCTTGAAATAACAAATCACAAATATCAAATAAATTACAATAACCTAAATTCAAAATTCCAAATATGTTTTGGCCATTGAACTGAACAGCGAGCGCATTCCCCGCTGCTTGCGGCGGGGAGCTTCAATATTGAAATTTGGGATTTTATAAGTTCTAACTTATTCTTCCACGTCAGTTATAAATGGTTTTTCGGAAATATTTCCTTCCTTATCTCGAAGCAGCATCGTGATCTTTTTTTCTGTTTCATCCAGTTTTTCAGAACAGAATTTTGTCAGCCTGATCCCTTCTTCAAATTTATTTATAGCCTTCTCAAGAGACAAATCACCGGATTCAAGTTCTTGGACTATCTGTTCAAGCTGTTTCATAGATTTTTCAAATGTCAGTTTGGCCATTATTCAATATCCTTTCTACACGGCATATTAAAGAACCCCTTGCAACCATTACTTCAAGCTCCTGCATCTTGCTCACCTGTTTTGCGTCCACAACAACAACCGCATCCGGGATTGTCCTGGTTATGCTATAACCACGCGCCATGATTGAGAGAGGGCTTAAAGCATTAAGCCTGGCTGTAAGTTCTCGAAGCATAGAATATTTATTACTCAAATATATTCTTATATAAGTTAAAAGGTTATCATTGTTTTGTTGAAGTTTATCATTAACTTCTTTTATCTGTATTAATGGGCTGTTTGCCCGAAGACTGTTAACACGCCAAACAAGTCGTTCCCTTTTTAAGCGCAAGTTGTTTTCAAACAGCCTGATAAGCCTGGATGTTAAGTCGTCTATTCTAATCCTGATGTCCTGGATTTTTTTCTTTGGATCAACCAGCCGTTTGGATATTTCATTTATTTGTATGCGAAAACGCTCAATCTTATTAAAAAAACAGGAGGTTAATAACTTTGTAGCTTCAATGTATCTTCGCACAAGATCATCTTTTTTATTAACCGCCAGTTCTGCAGCAGCAGATGGTGTCGGGGCCCTGAGATCAGCAACAAAATCGGAAATTGTAAAATCGGTTTCATGTCCAACAGCCGAAATAACCGGAATCTTTGAGGCAAAAACAGCCCTGGCAACCGTTTCTGAATTAAATGCGGCAAGATCCTCTATAGATCCTCCTCCTCTGGCCAGGATGGCTAAATCGGCGCTGTCCTTTGTATCCGCTCTGAGATTTAACAATTCAAAAGCTGATGCAATTTCCCTTTCAGATCCATCTCCCTGAACCTTAACCGGTATGATCTCAAGATGAAGGTTTGGAAAGCGCCTGTAAATTATTTTCAGGATATCGTGGATAACCGATCCGGTTGGAGAGGTTATAATGCTGATTTTTTTAGGTAAAAAGGGTAGGGGTCTCTTGCGCTTTTCATCGAAAAGTCCTTGTTCGGAAAGTTTGGCTTTGAGTTGTTCAAAAGAGATTTGCAGCGCGCCTATGCCTATTGGTTCCAAATGCTCGAAGATTATCTGATAGCTGCCACGAGGTTCGTAAACACTTATCCTTCCAAGCCCTACTACGCTCAATCCATCTTTGGGATTAAATTTTAAATTCCGATTCTGGCCATGAAACATTACCGCGCTTATCTGAGCATTTTCATCTTTTAATGTAAAATAAAAATGCTTGGAAACCGGTATGCGGAAATTCGAAATTTCTCCGGAAATCCACACAAAAGGGAATCTTTCTTCAAGCAAAGATTTAATAGAAAAGGTCAGCTCGGATACAGTATATATTCGTTGTTGTATTTTTCCGTTATTAGAATTCACCATATACACTTCGTTGATCGTTGCTGGTTACTCGTTACTTGTTGCTGGTTACTAACAACGAGTAACGAGTGTAACCGTTCACGGTTCAGAGGTTCACGGTTACAAAATATATCTATCACAGCCTGAGGAATCGTTCAATAACTATAAACTCAGCAACAAGATAAAAGGCATGAACATCGAACATCGAACGTCGAATTCGGTGATTTCTTGGTATAATTAATAAATTTATATAATGACCGATAAGGTATATTATGTAAACTTATGAATAGAATCATGCCGGCTCTTAATCAGAAGCTGTTTTAATCCATGCTATCTTCCCTTTCAACTTCTCTATGCTTGTTTACAAAATCGCGCACCACAGGCATTATATAAATATTTTCAAGGGGCATTTTATTTAAAAGCTCAGCCATAATTATATTTTTTTTATAAACCGGCAGGTGTTTATCAATTATAAAAAAATTTTTGTTTTTAACCTTGCAGAATCCACTTTGAATACATATGCCTGTTTTACGAAAATTTTTCTCTGATACTTCAACTTTCAGTTTTTCAGCGATCTCTATCAGGTTTTGA
>JASEIZ010000254.1 GCA_030017395.1 Desulfobacterales bacterium
GCCGGATCAAGTCCGGCATGACGATTTCAAGACTTTTTACGAGACCATCAAAATTAAATACGGAACGTAACCAGTTGAAACTCAAGATAAAATATACAAAATATAACTTTGTGGCTCTAATCTGTTTTATATTGATTGTTCCGACAGTGTGGTTTTTATCAACCAGATTTGAGGGTGAAAGACCGTGTGTTACGCTGGAACTCCCCTCTTTGTCAATAAAAGCAAATCAAGAGCTTTCCGTTTCGATATCTGATGCTAAAAGCGGCATGAGAATGATGTGGATCGGTATTTATAAAGACGGCAAAGAAGTTGTGCTGCTTGATAAGGACTTTCAGTCACCAGAGTATAAGGGTGAAAAAATTCATAAAGAGACCTTCAAGATCAAGATAGCGCCGCGGAAAATAGGAATCAGTGATGGCAAGGCAATTTTGCGTATTGTTGCGCGGGATTTTTCCTGGCGCGGGTGGTGGCACGGCAATAAAACATATATTGAAAAAAATATAACTATCGACACAATGTCGCCTGAGATAGATGTTCTGAGCAAAGCCCATAATATAAGCCAGGGAGGGGCGGCCCTGGCTATATACAGGCTGTCCGAGCCATGCCCCAAAAGCGGAATATATGTCGGAGAGAATTTCTTCCCAGGTTATTCAGGATATTTTAAGGATCCTAATGTCTTTATAGCCTTTTTTGCGCTTAGTTACGACAAGGGGCCAAAAACCGAAATTTTTGTTAAAGCAACCGACCTGGCAGGCAATAATGCAATGGCCGGATTATCTTATTACATAAAAAAGAAGACATTTAAAAAAGATGTAATTAACATTTCAGATAAATTTCTAAGCTATAAGATGCCGGAATTCGAAATTGATGCTCTGTCAGATTCCAAAATATCCGTACTGGATAAATTTTTAAAAATAAACCGTAATCTTCGTCAAAGCAACTACAAGCAGATAACGGAACTGGGGCAAACAATCGACAATGTGTTGTACTGGAACGGGCCATTTCAAAGGTTGCCAAAATCGGCAAACAGGGCTGGATTTGCCGATCATCGAACATACAAATACAAGGGACAGACGATCGACCAGCAGGTACACCTTGGCATAGATCTGGCCTCTGTTACGAATTCGCCGGTACCCGCATCCAACAGGGGAAAGGTGGTTTTTACCGGCTATCTTGGTATTTATGGAAAAACCGTTATACTCGACCACGGATTCGGGCTGCTTAGCATGTATTCTCATTTAAGCAGTTATAATGCGCAAAAGGATCAGATTGTATTAAAAGGTGAAATTATAGGCCGCACAGGCATGACAGGCCTTGCAGGCGGCGATCATTTGCATTTCGGCATTCTTGTCCATAACACATTTGTAAACCCTGTTGAATGGTGGGATGCGACCTGGATAAAAAATAATATTTCAAGCAAAATAAACGATGCTAAGTCCGGATAAATAGTAACAGTTCAACCAGGTACAAAGCCATGGCAATAATTGAGTAGCCAACTATGTGTCCTGCCAGGAGTATTTTGGAATGAAAGAATATAAAGTCAACAAAACTTATAAAGAAATCAATGAAAAAATCAAATCCGGCAAAGTAGTTGTGGTTACAGCAGAGGAAATCATAGATATTGTCAAAAACAAAGGCCCGATTGAAGCTGCAAGACATGTTGATGTGGTAACCACAGGAACCTTTTCCCCTATGTGTTCTTCAGGAGCTTTTATTAATTTTGGGCATTCTGTTCCTGGAATTAAGGCTTCCAAAGTCTGGCTGAACAAGGTGCCCGCATATGCTGGAATTGCCGCCGTAGACTGCTATATCGGGGCCACGGAGCCGTGCGAGGATGATCCGTTAAACAAGGTATATCCCGGTGAATTCAGATACGGAGGAGGCCATGTAATCCAGGATCTGGTTGCAAAAAAGAAGGTATATTTAAAAGCAACAGCTTATGGGACAGCATGCTATCCAAACAGAATGATAGAAAAGGAAATAACTCTGCGCACCCTTCCCAGCGCAACGCTTTGCAACCCAAGAAACGGGTATCAGAATTATAACTGTGCCGTAAATCTTACCAACAAAACCGTTTACACGTATATGGGCGCTCTTAAACCCAAAGCAGGCAATGCAAACTACTGCTCTGCAGGACAATTAAGCCCTCTTTTTAATGACCCTTATTACAAAACCATCGGACTTGGAACCAGAATTTTTTTAGGGGGCAGCGCCGGATATGTCGCATGGCACGGAACCCAGCACAATCCTTCTGTACAAAGAACTAAAGAGGGTGTTCCCGTTAAACCTGCCGGAACATTATGGGTTATGGGAGACATGAAAACAATGAGTCCTGACTGGCTGGTTGGTGTTAGTCTCCAGGGTTATGGGTGTTCGCTGGCCGTAGGTCTGGGTATTCCAATCCCGATATTGAACGAAGAAATTGTGCAATATACTGCTATATCCGACGAGGAAATTTTTACCCAAATAGTCGATTATGGGCATGATTATCCAAGCGGCATTTCAAAAACCTACGGCCAGGTCAGTTATGCCGAGCTTAAAAGCGGCCATATAAAATTTCAGGGAGAAACTGTTCCAACCGTGCCTATTTCCAGCATAGTAAAAGCCCGTGAAATCGCTGAAATATTGAAAAACTGGATTTCAGATGGTAAATTCATGCTTGGCGAACCGCAGTTTACTCTTCCAAATGCCTGACATCATACGCACTTTCATAGGTTTTGAACTGCCGGAAAAAATAAGATCCTTTATCGGCAGTATTCAGGAAGAGCTAAGGTCTAATCAATTGGATGCAAGGTGGGTCCAGCCAAAAAATATCCACCTTACACTGAAATTTTTAGGCGACATCAATAAAGACGACATACAAAAGGTCGGCGAAGCAATATTTAAATCTGCCGCAGATCATGCTCCGATATCTCTAATTGCAAAAGGGATCGGCGCCTTTCCAGGCATTAACCGTCCTAATGTCTTATGGGTTGGCATCAAAGG
>JASEIZ010000255.1 GCA_030017395.1 Desulfobacterales bacterium
TTTCCAATCGACCCCTCATGAACCCCTCGTCTTATAGACGAGGGTTGTTCAGTTTTTTCGAAAAACGAGAGCAAAAAGAAAATACTTTATTTGGGTTTAGTCTTATTTTTTTTGAGATTGCGCCATTTTTCAAGCCTTTGTTTTATTATCTTTTCATATCCCCTGTCTGTCGGAGAGTAGTAAATCTTGCCTTGGAGTTTTTCCGGCAAATAGTCCTGGGGAGTAAATCCTTCTTTATAGTCATGTGCATACTTGTAATTTTTTCCATACCCTATTTCTTTCATCAGCATGGTTGGAGCATTTCTGATGTGCAGCGGAACAGGCTGCGAACCCGAGTTTTTGATTTCTTTTTTAACCATGTTGGAAGATGCGTATATACTGTTGCTTTTAGGGGCCGTGGCAAGATAAACAGCAGACTGGGCAAGAGCCAGTTCGCCCTCAGGATGTCCTAAAAATCTAAATGCTTCCATCGCGTTTAAAGCGACTACGAGCGCATGCGGATCGGCATTTCCCACGTCTTCGGATGCAAACCTGACCATCCTGCGTGCTATATATAAAGGGTTTTCTCCGGCAGACAGCATGCGCTCAAGCCAGTAAATAGCTGCATCCGGGTCGCTTCCACGAAGGCTTTTGTGAAAGGCTGATATAAGATTGTAGTGTTCTTCACCTGACTTGTCATATAAAAGAGCCTTTTTCTGCAAAGCCGTCTCAATAACCTGCAAAGTTATATGCCGGGTTGCCACGTTTTCAACAGGTTCTGTTTCAGGCATGAGCAAAGAAGCCGCTATTTCAAGGTTGTTTAATGCAATTCGGGCGTCACCTTCGGCGATTAGTATAAGAAACGAGAGAGCATCCCTGTCAAGTACAAGGCTCATTTTCCCAAGGCCTCTTTCATTATCTTTTAGAGCACGGTCAATTATAGCAGAAATGTTATCAGATGACAGGGCATTTAAGATTATCAGGCGGCATCTGGATAAAAGAGGCGGTATTACTTCAAAGGAAGGATTTTCCGTGGTGGCGCCGATTAGTGTTATAAGACCGCTTTCCACATGATGAAGAAACGCATCCTGCTGGGCCTTGTTGAATCTGTGTATTTCATCCACAAAAAGTATGGTGCTTTTCTGGTAAAGTTTTTGCTGATCTTTTGCATCTTCTATAACAGATCTTATCTCCTTGACGCCTGAAAGCACGGCAGAGAAATGAACAAAATATGAACCGGTTTCACCGGCAATAAGTCTGGCAAGAGTTGTTTTTCCGCATCCTGGAGGTCCCCAGAGGATCATTGAAAAAACTCGATCTTTTTCAATTGCCTTGCGGATCAGCCCATCTTTGCCCAATACATGACTTTGTCCAATAAATTCATCAAGACTGTTAGGACGCATCCTTTCGGCAAGTGGTTTTGATGCGGCTGATGCCTTCTGCGTCCTATATTCAAACAGATCCAAATTTTATCCTTGGTGAAATATTACATTCTTTTTTTGTTTTGTTCTGTTTTGTGGCTTGAATACCTTTTATCATCCTTGCCTGTTCTCTGCCGGAAGAATAGCCGTACAGGCGTTTTGTCAAGACCTGCTTCAGCCCTAATTTGATTGATAAGATATCTCTTGTAGGAAAAATGGACGGCATCAGGATAATTTACAAAACAGACAAAAGCAGGCGGTTTCGCTGATACCTGCGTGGCATAATAAAATTTAAGCCGTTTTCCCATGTAAATAGACGGCTCATTTTTTTCAACTGCCCGCTCTAATATCCTGTTTATCTGGCCGGTTCCGATACGCAGGGCATACTGGCTGTAAACTTCATCCACAAGCTCGAAGATTTTTGAAACTCTTTGTCCGGTTAATGCTGAAATTGTTATGGCAGGAGCAAAGCTTAAGAATTTTGCATCCATTCTCAGTTGATCGTAGTATTTTTTTGCCGTATTGCCGTCTTTTTCAACAAGATCCCATTTGTTCAACAGGAGAATACAGCTACAGCCGCGCTCAAAAGCATAACCTGCAATGTTTATGTCCTGTTCTGTAACCCCTTCGCCGGCATCCATGACAATAAGCGCCACGTCACACCTGTCGAGGCTTCTTAGAGCCTTTATGATCGAAAATTTTTCAAGCTTTTTCGATACCTTTCCTTTTCTTCTGATTCCGGCAGTATCAATAAGAAGATATGATTTGCCGTTAATATTGCAGACAGAGTCGATAGCGTCACGCGTTGTGCCTGGAATATCGCTGACAAGAACACGGTTTTCTCCAAGAATACAGTTTATAAGTGATGATTTGCCGACATTTGGCCTGCCGACCACGGCAAGCTTTATGATATCCTGTAATTTATCAGGAACAAATTTCGGAAGAGCAAGAATTAGATCGTCAAGAAAGTCATATGTGCCGTAGCGATGTTCAGCAGAGACAGAGTATAATTTTTCAATGCCAAGACTGTAAAAGTCGGATATGTTTTTTTCCTGCTCCGGCCCGTCGATTTTATTTACCACATAAAAAACCGGTTTTGTAACCGAGCGGAGAATCTTGAGAATATCTTTATCAAAAGGAGATATCCCGTGTTTTCCGTCAAGCAAAAGAATAATAACATCCGCCTCTTCAATTGCCTGCTTAACCTGGAAGCGTGTTTGACGAGCAAAACCATCCGCATCTTCTAATGAAAATCCACCTGTATCAACAAGGGTAAACTCAATATCATTCCAGCTTGCATTACCATAAATTCTATCCCTGGTAACACCAGCGAAATTGTCAACAAGGGCATCCTTTGATCTGGTGATACGATTAAAAAATGTCGATTTGCCTACATTGGGACGGCCGACTATGGCGACAAGAGGTTTCATATAAATTATGATAATTGACTATCTTATATCTTTCAATAAAAAACTTAACTATTTAAGATTCCCCGCCGCAAGCAGCGGGGAATGTTCTGCCTGCCGGCAGTGCTTCGCAGCGAC
>JASEIZ010000256.1 GCA_030017395.1 Desulfobacterales bacterium
TTTCGCCGGAATGACTAAAAAGGACGTTTTTCGACTTTTTACGAGTTCATCAAAACTTGTTAACCCATTAAAATATAACTTAGTCATCTCAATTATGTTTGTCAATGACGAACTGAGATGATTTCATCACAATGCTTTTCTATATCCAGAGGCAGTACGGCTTCAGTGGATATTTCCGGCGCTGAAAGAAGCGGGTCAAATTGCTCTGCATAAAGATCGTGAAGGGTAACGTTATGCCCGTTCTTTTGTAGCTTGGTAACAGCAGCTCTTGCGATTGCGTGGTTGAAACTCTGATTATCGGGGTGAGCCAATATAACAGAAATATCCAATTCCCAAACCTCATTAATCGGTGTTGGATAAAAGAGTGCGAAGAACATCCTCTTTGCCTACGATACCCACAAGGCGGGAGTCTTCGACCACAGGCAAGGTATGAAAATTTTTGTCCACCATCAGAGCCGCAACGGCTTCGATTTCGGTGTCCGGCCGGACAGTGACCGGCTTAGGCGTCATGGCTTCCGAAACTGTGAGGGCGGTGATTTTAAGGACCTGCTTTTCGAGCTGTTTCAAAGACGTCAGCCGGACAAAGCCGTCAAGAAAAGTAAAAATAGTGGGAATCGGCAGCTTTTTCTGTTGAGTAATAATATCGCTTTGGCACAGGATGCCAACCAGGCTACCGTTGTCATCCACTACCGGGACGCCGTTAATCCGCTTATCAAAAAGAATTTTGGCTGCCCTAGAAATATCCATATCCGGAGTAACTGTAATCAGGTCGGTGTTCATGATGTCTCTGACAATGATCATTGCTTCCTCCTGTTTTAACACGTTAATAAACTGGTCAGGGAATACATGAGCGATCAATCCCGCAATTAGCTTTAGCTCTTAAAGGCTTTTATAAAACGTCCCTTTCTTTGTCCTGGCGTTGGCGGTATCTTTTTATCAGGCGTATTGACATAGAAACTGTTGTTATTCCGCTCAGTATAGCAAGACTGCCGGGAACCCAAACATGCTTATGATGTTCAATTTTTTCATATGCTTCAAAAATACCGGTAATGCTGAACAAAAATATGACAAGCAAAAAGCCGATCATTATAAAACAGCTTGTATCCGAATCATACCACGGAGCGATTTCTTTTCTAAATAAAGGATTTTGCTGAAGGCGCATAATATATTTTTTAATAATTTTTGTAACTATTCAGCCACACATCTACACTGATTATCACAGATATTTTTTTCTTTGTAAACACATTAGGTTGTCGCATAGCACCAGAGCAGGCAAAGTTATCAACTTGTCTGCGGCAGGCAGGGATTATAATATAATTCTTGATGTTCCGTGTTTCTTTGTGTTTAAATCTATTTGCGTTCATCAATGTGAATCTGTGGTTGAACTGTTGCGATATTACAGATTTTCTACAGATTCGTCAAATTATAAAAACGGTAAAGGAAGGGGTTTTTGAAGTTAATCAGAAAAACAGTACTTATAGTTTTTTGTTTTACAGCCTTTATGAATTTTATATGGGGATGTGCAATGGCGCCAAAAAAACTTTTAATCGAGGATTTGTCGAAGTCGTTTAAAGAAGGAGATATAATCAACACCAAAACCGGTGCGACTATATCTTTTGAGGAACTTATTGCCGACTTAAACATGGCTAAAGTAATCTATATTGGTGAAAAACACACGGATTCAACACATCATAAAATTCAACTAAGGGTTATTGAAGGGCTTATTGACACACATCCGGAACTTGTAGTCGGCATGGAGGCATTTGATCATTCATACCAGAAAATACTGGACTTGTGGTCCACCGGCAGGCTGGATGAAAAGGAGTTTCTGGAAAGGACGCACTGGTACGCCAACTGGAAATTTGACTTTGAATTATACAAAGATATACTTGCTTTTATCAAGGAAAGACATGTAGGACTTATTGGCCTGAACATACCATTCCATATCCCACCCAAGATAGCTGTTGGCGGAATTGAGAACTTGTCAGACGATGAAAAAAAACACCTCCCCAAAAAGATAGATACCACCAATGCCGATCATAGAATCTATGTGGAAGAGATATTCAAAAAACACAAAATAAAAGGGAGAGAAAGTTTTGAGCATTTTTATATGGTCCAGTGCGTATGGGAAGAAACAATGGCCGAATCAATAGCGCTTTATTTGAAAAAAGGAGCTATAATGGTAGTTTTAGCCGGAAATGGTCACATTATACGTAATTTTGGGATACCTGACCGGGCGTTTGTTCGCACAGGCGCCTGCTTTAAAACCCTTTTATTAGCACCAGCGGGAAGCAAAGCCGACCTTTCATTTGCAGATTATATATGGGTAACACCTCCAATAAAAAAACATGATATGGGACATGTTGTTGTTGGAAACGGGGATATGAAAGCTCAAAACCATCATCCAGCCTCCAGCGCCGGCATTAAATAAATAAAAAAATTTTGTAGAAAAAAGAAAAATATTCCTACTCTATTGTTATTCTTTGAAATTAGCATTTTACAACCAAATCACAATATATTGATTTAGTTCTTGACAAACATACACCATGTTGTAGAATCACATCAGTTTTGGAAAGGATGTAACAATTCAGCCACCAAGCACAAAAGATGGATATGATTGACAAATTGAGGGATTGAAAAACAAAAAGTAACAACATCCCTCAATTCGAAATTCCTGAATCCCTAAATTTGACGGCATCGTAAAAAGTCTAAAAACATGTCATTGCGATCGAAGCAATCTCGTATAAAATAAGTGCTTATATTTATTAGATTGCCTCGTAGTTGCACTCCTCGCAATGGCTCGGGAAACGGCTTTTTACGAGTTCATCAAATTTTCAAATTAAAAATTTCAAACAGATTATTATCATAAGCTTGGTGCCTTTGCAGCAGCATTATTACGAAAAAACTTAAATTATCGGAAAGGAAATTA
>JASEIZ010000257.1 GCA_030017395.1 Desulfobacterales bacterium
TGATGCGATTGCCCCTTGTACCGCGCGGCAAAGGGGGGGGCTTCCGCTTGGCGCTTAATTATCTCTCTTTTGCATTTTTTGCGAGTATTTTAGCCCCTTTTTTCTGCCGTGGAAAGTTTGATCTCATTTTTATATATGAACCGTCGCCCATAACAGTCGGTTTGCCTGCTTTGGTGCTGAAAAAATTGAAATCAGCCCCAATTATGTTCTGGATGCAGGATCTGTGGCCGGAAAGCCTTTCAGCCACTGGTGCGGTTCGTTCAGAAAAAATTCTGAAAATGGTGGATATGCTTGTCCGATCTATATATAAAGGGTGTGATCGTATCCTTGTCCAATCACAGGCGTTTTTTGAGCCTGTAAAGCGTCAGGGTGGAGATTCAAGTCGCATTTTATATTTTCCTAATAGTGCAGAAGAACTTTATCAACCGGTTATACTTGAAGAGGATGCGCCCGAACGTGCAGTAATGCCTGAAGGATTCTGTGTGACTTTTGCTGGAAATATCGGAGCTGCACAGGATTTCGGGACAATTTTGAACGCAGCCGAACTATTGAAAGACCATACAGAAATAAATTGGGTAATTATCGGTGATGGTCGTATGTTTCCCTGGGTTAAATCACAAGTTGTTGAACGAAATTTAATGCAAACTGTTCATCTGCTTGGCAGATATCCGGTAGAAGCTATGCCCAATTTTTTCACTTTGTCTGATGTTTTACTCGTTACACTCAAAAAAGAACCTATTTTTGCACTTACAATTCCGTCAAAGGTTCAGTCTTACCTTGCGTGTGCGAAGCCGATAATTGCCGCACTGGATGGTGAGGGGGCACGAATTATTAAAGAAGCAGACGCTGGCTTGACCTGTCCGGCGGAAAATCCAGAAGCTTTAGCAAAAGCGGTGCTAACCCTGTATAATATGCCCCAATCAGAGCGACAGGTAATGGGAACGCACGGAAGAACTTACTTTAATTCACATTTTGAACATAAGATGCTTCTGGATCGTTTAGAGATTTGGATGGAAGAGTTGATAAAAGATAAATGATCCACAGATTACGCAGATTACACAGAAAGAATGGGTAAGTAAGTTAGACCTTTGAATTTATCGAAACAAACGTAAAATTGTCATTTCCGCGTAGGCGGGAATCCAGTTATATCAAAGGGTTTATAGATTCCCGCTTTCGCTGGGATGACACAAAAGGAAGAAATTCAAAGGTCTCTCAGCGGGAGCTGCGAGAAGAATGAATGCTTGGCAAAAAGTACTTGACATTTCATTATTTTATTAATTATAATAATAAAATGAAATATAATGACCTGATTTTGTTGATCAGAACACCTATTTTTTCAAAAAATGATCTTTTGTCGGCAGGCAAAAAAATTCAGGATTATCAGTTCACACTTTGGGCAAAAAAAGGATATTTAGTAAAGTTAAAAAATGGAATTTATGCCTTTGCTAAGGATTACGAAAAAATTAAAGGCGAAGAAATAGCTTCCGTGCTTTATCAACCCAGTTACTTAAGTTTGGAGAGCGCCCTGTCTTTTTATGGCTTTATTCCGGAAATGGTTTATGCCTATGTCAGCGTAACAGGGAAAACTACCAGGACTTTTAACAACAAGTTTGGACATTTTATTTACCGCCATATAAAAAGTGAACTTTTCTGGGGATACCGTGAAATAAAAACAGACAACGGCCGGTACCTTATAGCCGAGCCGGAAAAAGCCGTGTTGGATTATCTGTACTTAAATTTGGCGAATATTAATAACCAGCCGGATTTTGAGAGCATAAGGTTTAATTATGATCAACTCAGTGAAACTTTAAGTAAGGGAAAATTTTTAAATTACATGCAGGCATTTGGAATAAAAAAACTGAAAAGGTGGGCCGTGCAGTGCTTACGATAGAACAGATTTCCGGATATTTCCCGGAACAATTGGTTCAAAGAAACCCCCGGGGAGTTCTGGTTGAGTATCTGCAGCATGAATTACTGGATTCCTTGTTTAAGAATAAAGATGCTCTGTTTTTAAGCTTTATCGGCGGCACAGCCATCAGGATTTTGCTACAGAGTTACCGTTTTTCTGAAGATCTTGACTTTGACAATTTTGGTCTGTCATTTGAACAATTTGAGAAACTGCTGAAAAAAACTTGCAGGGATATGGAGTACAAAGGATTTCTTATTGAATATAGAATCATTGAGCGGGGGGCTTACCATTGTTATATTAGATTCCCGAAAATTTTGTACAAGTTTGGAATCAGCAGTGATGTCAGAAAAAAAATACTGCTCCGGATAGACAGCGAAGCCAAAGAAAAGTTTTATGAGCCGCAGAATTTCCTGCTGAATAAATTTGCAGTTTACCGGCAAATTCTTAGAGCGCCTGCTCCGGTGCTTTTATCCCAAAAAATGCTGGCTGTACTGCAAAGAAAACGCGAAAAAGGCCGTGATTTGTTTGATGTTTCCTTTTTATTGGGACTGACCGTGCCT
Organism: Desulfobacterales bacterium; assembly: GCA_030017395.1. Taxonomy (GTDB): domain Bacteria; phylum Desulfobacterota; class Desulfobacteria; order Desulfobacterales; family ETH-SRB1; genus Desulfaltia. The sequence goes on from JASEIZ010000257.1 coordinate 2,470, forward strand.
GATTTTGATTACATTGGGAAATATCTGAGAATAGATAAAACAGAATTTATCGAGCTTTTTTCCCGCAGGGTAAAAGAATTAGACCTGAAATTTTTAGCCAAAGATGTAGAGCCTTTTTTGTTTTCCCCGGAACAAAAGGAGAGGATTCTTACTTTTCGGGAATATTGGGGACAGTTTGGTTAATGCCGAAATAATGAACAATGTTTCAAAATATCCCACCAAAATTCCCCAGTTAATAAAAAAGTCAAAATTATCCGCAGATTACGCAGATTACACGGATTAAATAATGGTAAGAGGCAATCCACAGATTTCGCAGATTGACGCAGATTACACGGATTAAATAATGGTAAGAGGCAATCCACAGATTTCGCAGAT
>JASEIZ010000258.1 GCA_030017395.1 Desulfobacterales bacterium
AAAAACTGGGAGCTTTCCCGACTACATTTTTATTAAAGAAATTTTCCAGGGAAGGTGTGTTAGAAGCCATGGAAAATGGCCGCATGTATTGTTCCAGGAGTGATGGCAGGGTCTGGCCAATCTTGGATTCCTTTAATGTTTTTGGAAAAGACGGTAGAAAGGCCTTTATGGGAGAAACGCTGACCACATCCCATTTCCCGATTATCAAATTCAAGATATCTTATACTACAGGGGAAAAAGCCCCAACAACTCTTCTTCTTATCCGAGGGGGCAAGCTAATACATACATTTAAAGGTGAAACCCCCTTGGAAGTGGAATATGTAGATAAGGAAGCGCCTCCCGGAGAGATGACTTATTATCGCATGATGGATGCAAAAAAACATTTAACCTCTAATCCCATATTTATTATATATAAGCCCACCACGTTAAGTGATTGAGGCATTTGCAAAGCCCTTTTTTGTCGATAACATTTATGTCCCAATTACTTTCTCAATTGACTCTTCATTGGTTTTGCATTCAATACATAGAGTTGCAACTGGTCTCGCCTTTAGACGTTTCATAGAAATCTTTTCACCACATCTTTCGCAAATACAAAATGTGCCGTCTTTAATTCGTTCAAGAGCCTTTTTGATTTTCTTGATAAGTCTGCTTTCTCTGTCTCTAATACGAAGCGTAAAAGTTCTGTCTATCTCAAGAGAAGCTCTGTCAAGAGGGTCACAACAAGTACCGGCTTCCTCACTCATGTCTGCGACTGAACAACCGGCCTGATTCAAAAGCTCTTTCATCTGGTTGTTTAAAAGCCCTTTAAAAAATTCAAGTTCTTTTTCTTCCATAATTGTATCCTCTTCCGTGTCACGCCCATCGTAAAACGAAGTCGAGTTTTTCAATTTTAGCGTATTGAACTTTAAAAATGTTCAAAAAGATTAAACTTGTAAAAGAGAGTATCGCTAATATATTTAAACGAAACATGTTTTTGAAAATCGCTATAAAGGTTTGTTTGGTGAAGCTGGCTTTACTTCATGAAAAATCTTGAAAATTCCCAATGTTTCCTTTTCTTCCAGGCACCTCGGTGAAAGGCGTCGCTGACAAGCAGAGGGAGGGTAATGGTGGCCTCACCAAATACCATCTGCTGGTACTTCAAATCTACTTTACCCCACGAGCAAGCCTCTTTGAGCGTAGACCCTGATAGTCCACCATCCCGTTCATCGGCCACTGTGATTTGAACGGCGTATTTGTGCATGGGCTTTTCTTTTCCTAATATGTCTGTAGCCACCACTATGTCCTGAGTAAAATTTTTGGGCACACCACCACCTATCATTATTATGCCTGTGTCTTTCGCGGCAATTTTGAACTCTGTCAGCTCACGGAAATCTCGAACAGAGTCGATGGTAAGATGTTTTTTCTTGTTTTGCCACTGATGATAAACCAGTCCAAAACCGGCAGAGCAATCTGAAAATGCGGGGACAAAGATGGGCACGCCCTTTTTATAAGCGGAGTAAGTTACGGATCTTTCAGCTTTTAACCCTTCTTTTTCTAAATAGACGCCCATGGCATGGATGAATTCTCTTGAAGAATGAGGTCTAGGAGGTAATGTATCAGCTATCTTTGCTATAGTCATGTCACAGATTCGCAGTTCATCTTCGTCAATGTAAGTATCATAAATTCTATCGATGGCAAGTTCTCGCAATTCCATATCGTCCACAATCGGGTTTCCAATGTAATGCTTAAAACCAAGTGCTTCAAAAAAATCCTGGTCCACAATTATAGCACCCGTAGATACTATACAATCCACCATATTATGATCTATCATATCCGCTACAACATGTTTTAAACCAGCGCTGAATAGAGAGCCCGAAAGCGTTAAAATAATTTTACAGTCTTGGTCTGACAACATACGATCGTAGATATTAGCCGCAATGGAAATGTTTCTTGCCTGAAAAGCCATTGAAGCAAAACTATCCATGATCGGCCTGGCATCAAATGCTTTTATGTCGATATGCTCGACTGGTTTCCTTAAAAAATCCTTTTTCTTGTTCAATTTTTCCCTCTTTTTAAAAAGATCATGCTTAAAATCCTGTAAACCAGTTTGGCCGCCATAAAATCCGGGGCTCTATTGGTGGGATTGGGTAAGAGTTCTGTTATATCCATTCCTACCACCTCTTTTTGAATTACGACCGATCTTATTATGTTTATTAAAGTATACCAATCTAATCCGCCTGGTTCAGGAGTTCCGGTGGATGGCATGATGGAAGGGTCAAAAACATCCAGATCAATAGTAATATATACGTTGCGAGTTAGTTCGTTTAAAATTTTTTGGGTTACATTTGAGCCATTAAGAATTTCATGTGCAAAAAATGTGCGGTTGCTATTTAACCTCTCAAGCTCAGAGGAATCCATACTTCTAATACCTACCTGAACATAAGGACAAATTTCGCCGATTCTTGACATGACACAGGCATGATTGTATTTGCTGCCTTCATACTCTGTTCGTGTGTCTGAATGAGCGTCTAATTGTAAAACCGAAAAATCTCTGACCGGTTCCGCCATTGCTTTAACTAATCCTACAGAAATCGTATGTTCGCCACCTATGCCGACTATAAATTTGCCGTTGTTCAAGATAGATATTGCACGATCGTAAACAACATCGACCATTGCTTCCGGGTCATCGGGACAAGAAACCGGATCAATGGTAACTATCCCGTGTTTGAAAACTTCTGAATCGGTTTCAATATCGTACAATTCCATATTGGCGGAAGCATCCAGTAATGCTTGCGGGCCACGATCCGAGCCTTTAAGCCAGGTA
>JASEIZ010000259.1 GCA_030017395.1 Desulfobacterales bacterium
CGCTCGCTAACCCCGCCGCAAGCAGCGGGGAATGCGCTCGCTGTTCAGTTCAAAACTGCGGTTTATATTCCGACACAATCTCCTGCAATTTTATCTTTATGCCTTTATCATCCTGATTTTCGGCAAGCTTGATCAACTCGTTTATTTTGTTGTTTAAAATGGCCTGATCGTATCCGTTTCCCTTAAGAACCATAATCTTTTTATGCTTTGTCGGGATAATGCCCTCTCCTTTGGTAATCAATTCCTCATAAAGTTTTTCTCCAGGCCTGAGCCCGATATAATCAATCATGATATCCTCATCAGGCTCAAATCCGGAAAGACGGATCAGATCTCTTGCCATGTCGTCAATCTTAATCGGCACACCCATATCCAGCAGCAATATTTCTCCTCCCTTGCCCATGGCGCCGGCCTGCAAAATAAGCTGGCTTGCTTCCGGAATACTCATAAAATAGCGGGTAACATCAGGATGAGTAACTGTAACAGGTCCGCCTTTTGTTATCTGTTTTTTGAAAAGGGGCACCACACTGCCGACACTTCCAACAACATTGCCAAAGCGAACAATAATAAATTGTGTTGCGGATGTGCTCGATCCATTATGGCTATGCACCAGCATTTCAGCTACCCGCTTTGAAGCCCCCATGACATTTGTCGGCCTCACTGCCTTGTCGGTCGACACAAAAACAAACCTCTTAACATTAAACCTTTTTGCAGCATCGATCAGGTTGGCGCTGCCCGCAATATTGTTATCCACAGCCTTCCATGGTTGCAATTCAAGCATAGGCACATGTTTGTATGCAGCAGCATGAAAAATTATCTGAGGTTTATAATGTTCAATCGCTTTTTCAAGTTCATGTTTATCCTGAATGTTTGCCAGTACAGGCACAACCATTACATTGCTGAAACTTTGTTTAAGCTCCAGTTCAATTTCATACAACGGGCTTTCGGCCATCTCATAAAGCATAACCAGTTTTGGTCGAAACCGGCAGATCTGCCTGCAGAGTTCTGAACCTATAGAACCGCCCGCGCCGGTTACCATGACATGTTGCCCCTTAATGTGAACGCCTATCTGTTCTTCGTCGAGTACAATTGCTTCCCTCCCCAGCAGATCTCTGTAAGCTACCTCTCGAATCGCGTTTATCGTCACCCTGCCGTCAATCAGCTCTCCCATGCCGGGCACTGTCTTAAACGCAATGCCACTTTCCTTACAATGGGTAACAATAGTCCGCATCTGCTTTGAGGTAGCTGACGAAATTGCTATAAGGGTTTCATCGACCATTGCCTGCCTTGCAATCGCCTTGACATCTTTTATGCAGCCAAGCACCGAAACACCGTGGATCTTTTTGCCGATCTTAACAGGATTATCGTCGAGGAATCCAACCACATTATACTTAAGCCGCGCATTATCCCTTAGTTCTCTGAATATCTTTTCCGCGCAGTCGCCGGCGCCGATAATAAGCAGCCTCTTTCTGCTCGATACTTTTTTTATAAAGGGGTTCAAAAGAGTTTGTTTTACAACTTTCCAGAATTTATCATTGCCAAAATACTCAAAATATAAACGGACGCTAAGCCTGAATGCGGAAATAAAAAGAATCGTAAAACACCAGTCGATAACAAAAACCGAACGGGCAAAGCCTTCAAACCTGGTTTTAAAAAGGATAACACTGATAATAACAAGAGAGGCTATGGTTGATGCCTTTATGATATTTATCAGATCGGCAATGCTTGTATAGCGCCACATACCGCGATACAGATCAAAAAAATAAAAACAGAAAAGCTTGGTTATCAATATAAAAGGCAATATGTTCTTGAATGTCTGTAATGTTTTACCATCAATAACAAAATCAAATCGCACAAGGTGTGCGGCATATAAAGAGCCGGTCAAGAGAAAAATATCTATTATTAGAACAACAAGGAAGTTCTTATAAAGTGGTCTGAGTTTCATATAATCTTTCCCCATTCAACATTCGATGTTGGACGTTCGATGTTCGACGTTCATTCTAATCCTCTTTCCTATATCCTATTTCCTGTCTCAGACTTTCGACTTCTGGCTTCAGCCTAAAAGCCTCCTGACCCTATTACCCATTACTTACTGTTTATATTACCTGAATATCGAATATCGAACAAGGAATTTCGAATTATGAAGTATTAAAACCCTTCGTTATTCTGCGGTTCGTTATTCTGCGGCTCTGCGGTTTAAAGCCTCTAATCCCTTAACCCCTAAATCTCTGCCACAGACCCACACAGAAACACACGGATAAAACAACATCAGGCTCTTTTCGCGAAGCGATGACTTTTTTTGTCCGGCGAAGTCCGCCGGACAAATGTCTGTGTCCATCTGTGTGTATCTGTGGCTAATTCCATCACTTTGCTCTTTGCGTGAGCAATCCCTAAATTCCTTAATCCCTAATCCTCTAATTTATCTGCCCTCTAAGCCATGCCCACCCCAACCCAAGATATTCATAAAACACCCTTTCCATCTTTTGCAGACTGTCTGCGTTTGGAAAGAAAATATGCGGGCTGATCCCCTGTATTTCTTTAACCATATAATCTGTTGGAGCAGGTATCGGTTTCATGCCCAGTTTTTGGAAAAGAGCCATTGAGCGTAGCATATGAAAAGCGGATGTTACCAATATAAATCTTTCATCTCCAACTGTTTTGTGAATTAACCGTGCCTGATCTTTAGTATCTCTTGAAAGCCCTTCTAAAACCATCCTGTTTTCTTCTATGCCCAAAAGTTTTGCGATATCCGCCATTGTTTTTGATTCAGGCACTG
>JASEIZ010000025.1 GCA_030017395.1 Desulfobacterales bacterium
GATGCCGGATCAAGTCCGGCATGACGATTTCAAGACTTTTTACGAGACCATCAGGTATGATAAAATGTATAAACTAAAAGGCCAGTTTATTATATTGTTTTTGATTTCTTCATTAATCCTTTTTTTGTGTTTTCCTTCCCATGTTCTATCCCAGACTAAAGACCAAAATTCTGCGCCCAAAAAAACAGATCAAACTTCATCTTTAATAAAAGGTATAAATACTCCTGTTCCAGGAGAAAACATAGATAAGCCTGGGGAAAAAATAGGAACAGGAATTGAAAAGTTTGGAGAAAAAGCCTCGTCACACATTGGTGAATGGATAAATGCAAAGACTTTTGCAGGCATAACATGGCTAAAGTTTGGCGTTTGTCTCTTCTTGCTATTTCTTGTGGTCATTGTCGAGCGGCTCCTTAGATCCATCATTCAGAAAAAGAAGCAAAGCATACCCGCTGATGAAGAAAAAATGTCCTGGACAAAGTTTCTTCTCTCGGCAATTGAAAAGCCACTTTCATTAGTTGTTTGGATTTATGGTATTTATATAGCGCTGTCTCCTCTTTTAGTTCATTTTAAAGCTCCTGACGGCACTAATCTTGTTCACAGCGTAGCGCAAAGGATTACCGGTATAGGCGGAATACTCGCGGTTGTCTGGTTTACCTTCCGTTTAGTTCAAGTCGTTGATGTAAAGTTGAAGAAATGGGCAGGTTCCACTGGAAGCACTATCGACGAAATGCTTGTTCCTCTCATAGGGAAAACATTAAGAATATTTATCATAATTATCGGTGGCATGATAATTGTCCAAAACCTTACAGGCCTTGAATTAGGGCCGCTAATTGCTTCACTTGGAATAGGTGGGTTAGCTTTAGCTCTGGCAGCCAAAGAATCTATCGCCAACTTTTTTGGAACCCTTACCATTCTATTCGACAAACCTTTTCAGGTTGGGGAACGAATAATTATCGACAATTGTGACGGTACGGTTGAATCAGTGGGTTTCAGGAGCACGCGTATCAGAACATTGAACGGCCATCTGGTAAACATCCCAAACGAAAAAATCGTTAATTCAACGCTTGAAAATATAGGGCGCAGGCCCCATATCAAATGGCTCACAAATATCACCATAACTTACGATACACCCCCGGATAAGGTTGAAAAGGCAGTAAAAATCATAGAGGATATTCTTGAAAACCACGAGGGAATAAACAAAGATTTTCCACCGAGGGTATATTTCAACAATTTCAATGAGTGCAGCCTGAATATCATGGTTATTGCATGGTATCATCCTCCCAACTACTGGGATTGCCAGGCATGGATACAGAAAACATGTCTTGAAATTATGAGAGAGTTCGAAAAAGAAGGGATAGAATTCGCTTTTCCAACCCAGACCGTTTATCTTGCAAACGACGAAAAACGCCAGCTTAAACTTCGATTGTTATCAGGTGAAAACATACAGAAAGTATAGTTGTGTAATATTATAAAGTTACCCAATTAATCCTGCCATATATTTTAAATATTTTCTTAACTTTCTGCGGGAGATTAAATTTATGCCAAAGTTTATAAAAAAAATATCAAAAAAAGCTGGTCTTGCTCCCGGAACCCTTGTCCATATTGGGGAACATAAACACGAGAAAGTTAAAATTACTCTTATTGACTATGATGCAACTCAACTAAAAGAAACAGAGTTAAAAGAAATAGAAGAATCGTTTTATCTTAAAGACAAAGCTTCTGTAACATGGATAAACATAGACGGAATACATCAAGTAGATGTTATAGAAAAAATGGGTAGCAACTTTGGCATACATTCTCTTGTTCTGGAGGATATTTTAAATACAGATCAGCGTCCAAAAGCACAAGATTTCGATGATTATATCTATATAGTATTAAAGATGCTTTACAATGATAAAGAGGAGCTTAAAGTTAAATCAGAACAGATTAGTTTAATCTTAGGAAAAAACTTTCTTATAACCTTTCAGGAAATTGAAGGAGATGTCTTTTCTTCAGTTAGAGACAGAATTCATAGGGGCAAGGGGCGCATCAGAAAGATGGGGTGTGATTACCTGACATATGCTCTAATTGATGCGATAGTTGATAACTATTTCATAATGCTTGAAACCTTTGGAGAAAAGATCGAGTCGCTTGAAGAAGAGCTTTTAGAAAATCCTACACCACAAACATTACAGACCATTCACAACATAAAAAGAGAAATGATTTTTTTACGAAAGCAGGTCTGGCCGATAAGAGAAATTATCAATGGACTGTTAAAATGGGACTCACAGCTTATTAATGAGTCAACAGATATCTATTTTAAAGATGTTTACGATCATACAATTCAGATAATTGATACCATAGAATCATTCAGAGATGTATTATCAAGCATGGTAGATATGTATCTTTCAACTATTAGTAACAAAATGAATGAAGTAATGAAGGTACTAACGATTATTGCAACAATATTCATTCCCGTCACTTTTATAGCCGGAGTTTATGGAATGAACTTTAAATATATGCCTGAGCTTGATTGGAAGTGGGGTTATTATGGTGTCTGGTTTATAATAGCATCTGTTATAATTTCTATGATATGTTACTTTAAAAGAAAGTCGTGGCTATAGGTGTTTATTTCTGAAACATAAACTGCTTGTTATGTCCGGATGGTTTCTTTGTGGATGCATGTCCTTACTGAGAATTAAGTGTATGGTTAACTTATAATTGTAAAACTGATAAAATTCTTTAAACAGAGGGGTTTTTATGAGTCGTATTATTAGATTGTCTGTAACCTTATGTTGCCTGCTTGCTTTGATTTTGCTTTCTGTTGCGTGTGGTGAGGACAAAAAAGAGGAAGTTCCTGTTGAAAAGGCAAAACAGGTATCAAAGGTGATAGCAATGCTTAAAGCCGGCAATACGAGGTTTATTGAGGGGATATCAAATCATCCGCACATCAACCTTGGTCGGCTTATTCAATCCGGAAAGGAAAGTCAGGGAGATCATGCTTATGCCACGGTTATTACCTGCTCCGATTCCCGTGTTCCTGTTGAACTCATCTTTGACGCAGGTGTCATGGATATTTTTGTTGTCAGGGTTGCAGGCAATGTCTGTGATGTGGATGAGATCGGATCGATCGAATACGGTTTAGCCCATGTAAACACTCCGGTTCTTGTTGTTCTGGGTCATACGCAGTGTGGAGCAGTAACCGCTGTAACCCACGCTGTTCACGGTACAGGACATGCTCTGGAACGCAATATTCCGCCTTTGGTTGACAACATAGCGCCGGCTGTGCGTCGTGCTATTAGTAAATATCCCGAACTGCTTGGTAATAGTATTATTCCTAATGCGATTGAAGAAAATGTCTGGCAGGGAATTGAAGACCTTTTCATGAATAGCCCTGCAACAAGAAATCTTGTAAAGAGCGGATCTGTAAAGGTGGTTGGCGCCATTTATGATGTCGGCACAGGCAAGATTGAGTGGCTGCCCGATGCAAAGGTTGATTATATCCTTAAAACAGTCGAGGCAAATCCAGCCCGTGCGATGAACGCTATGGCTTCGGAAGATCATTAAAAAACCATTGCCTGTCATTTCGAGAAGTGTTAACGACGAGAAATCTTAATGGTTCAAGCCCGTTAAGATTTCTCCCTTTGGTCGAAACGACAGATAACAGTAGTTATGCTCTCATTACGTAGTATCTCCTATTTACGCTTGCCCTGTATTTACCAGAAAGATATTGACAACTATAGCAAGGGGAATATAAAACATAAAAAACTGAACGATCGTTCAAAAAGCAAAGGTGGTTTCTTCAAAGAGTCTGTGAAAAGGGGGTAAAGTTGAATTTTGATCTTACAACAGAGCAGGAAATTATCCGCAATTCAGTGCGTAAATTTGCCGAAACAGAAATTGCTCCTGTAGCTTTAGAACTCGATGAAAAAGAGGAATTTTCAGCGGAACTTACAAAAAAAATGGGAGAGATCGGTCTCTTTGGAATGTTTGTTTCAGAGGAATATGAAGGCCAGGCCATGGATTATCTTTCCTACATAATAGCTGTAGAAGAGATTGCAAGAGTGGATGGATCTCAGGCTGCAACCATTGCAGCGGGCAACTCTCTTGGAATCGGCCCGATCTACTATTTCGGCACAGAGGACCAGAAGATGAAGTATCTTCCTAAGCTCTGCAAAGGAGAAGCTTTGTGGGGATTCGGTCTTACAGAGGCAAATGCCGGTTCCGATGCAGGTGGAAGCAGAACCAACGCTGTCCTTGACGGCGATGAATGGGTCATCAACGGGTCTAAAATTTTCATAACCAACGCTGCCTGTGAAATGACAATGGGGGTGACTGTTCAGGCGATCACCGGAATCAGACCCAATGAAAAACCTGAATATACATGTTTTCTTGTAGAACAAGGAACCCGGGGTTTTAAAGCTGTTCCAATGCATAAAAAGATGATGTGGCGAGCTTCGAACACCGCTGAATTATACTTCGACGATGTCAGAATTCCAAAAGGGAATATACTCGGCACAAAGGGTGACGGGTTCCATCAAATGCTGAAAACACTTGACGGCGGACGGCTTTCCATAGGAGCAATGGGGCTTGGCGGAGCCCAGGGAGCTTATGAGGCAGCGCTCAGATATTCGAAAGAAAGGGAGCAGTTCGGACAGCCGATTTGCAAATTTCAGGCAATTGCTTTTAAACTCGCTGATTGCGCGCTTGAGATAGAATGCGCCAGAAATTTGCTGTACAAGGCCTGCTGGCTGAAAGACCAGGGCAGGCCATTTGAAAAAGAAGCTGCGATGAGTAAGCTTTACTGTTCCGAGGTCATGGGCAGGGTGGCGAATCATGCCGTACAGATTCACGGCGGGTATGGACTGATGAAGGAATATAATGTCGAAAGGTTTTACAGGGACCAGAAACTTCTTGATATCGGAGAAGGAACTTCAGAGATACAGAGAATAGTAATTTCACGTTATATAGGTTGCTGAGTGGATGATCCTGCATGCGGAGGGTAGTAATGAATGATAATGTTCTATTGACAGAAGAACGGGACGGCATTGCGATTCTCACACTTAACCGTCCCGATGTTATGAACGCCATCAATTTTTCCTTGCTTCATGCCATAAAAAAGATGATTGAGGAGCTGCGGGTTAAACAGGGCATAAGGGTAATAATAACCGGAGCGGGAGAAAAAGCCTTTTGCGCCGGCGCGGATTTAAAGGAAAGAGCATTGCTTAACGACCAACAGGTAAAGGAGTTTATTTTTACAATAAGAAACCTGTTTACTTCTATCGCTTTGCTTAATAAACCCGTGATTGCAGCGATAAATGGGGTGGCGCTTGGCGGGGGCACGGAACTGTCTCTGGCATGCGATATTCGTATGGCTGCAATGAATGCCTCCATGGGGCTCACGGAAACCAGGCTTGCAATAATTCCAGGAGCAGGCGGAACCCAGAGGTTGCCGAGGCTTATTGGATGCGGAAAGGCCAAGGAGTTAATATTTACGGGCCGCAGGGTTGGGGCGCAGGAAGCCTTGCGGATCGGTCTTGTAAATCAAATCTGCGAGCAGGAATCGCTGCTGGAGGAATGCAAAAAAACGGCGTCCATGATTTGCGAGACAGGCCCAATTGCAATTGAACAGGCCAAGTATGCAATAGACTACGGACTTGAGACAGATATACATACAGGTCTTGCCATTGAATCAAATGCCTATTGGGTTACAATACCTACAGAAGATCGCCTGGAAGGGATTGCAGCTTTTCGTGAAAAAAGAAAGCCTGTATATAAAGGAAAATAGTAATTATTTGGCCACAGATTCACACAGATAGGTTTAAAGACAAGTAGCCGTTCACGGTTCAGCGTAGATCGGTGGCTGAATAGTTACGTAAATTTTCGCGATTAAAATCTTTAAACAGGATAAAAAATATGACTGATAACAAGGCGGCAAACAGGTCGCACTGGGAAAACGAAGAAAAAAGGCTTGACGAGCTGGTTTATCAGGCCATGTGGCCGGGTGGAGAAAAGGCTGTGAGCAGGCTGGCAAAACAGGGCAAACAACCGGTTCGGGAACTGATCGAGAAACTGATAGATTCAGACACGCAGTTTTTTGAGTTAAGCCGTATCGCAGGTTTTGGAATGGATTATCCAGGTGTTTTCGATGTGCCTTGCGGGGGTTTGGTGACGGGAATCGGCAAAATCCACGGCAACTGGACCATGATCTTTGCCAACGACAGCCGTGTGAAGGCAGGCACATATTTTCCTATCACACTGAAAAAACATATGCGCGCCCAGGCGATTGCACAACAGTGCGGTTTAAACTGTGTTTATATCGCGGATTCAGGAGGGGCATTCCTTCCCATGCAGGCGGATGTCTTTCCTGATGATCAGCATTTCGGCTCCATGTTTTACAATATGGCACGCATGTCGTCGCAGGGATTAAAACAGATTACCTTAAGCACCGGTGGCAACACGGCAGGAGGAGCCTATATTGTTTTTATGGCTTGTCAATCCGTGATGATAGATAAAATGGCATACTCATTTTTGGGCGGCCCCCCTCTTGTGAAGATGGCGACTGGAGAAGTGATTTCAGCGGAAGACCTTGGAGGCGCGAGGGTTCATACGCAGATTTCAGGAGGTGCCGATCATTTATGCGCCAACCAGGATGAAGCAATAAAGACAGTACGGGAATTGCTTTCTCTTGAACCGCCTCAAAAAACAAATCTTCACAGATATGCTGAAACCCCCCCGAAGATTCCTGCGGATACAATCTATGAGTTAATGCCTGCTATTGTGCATCAGGGTATTGATGGCCGGAAGATTCTGGAAGCAATAGCCGATGACAGTTACTTTATCGAATATAAGCGAAATTATGCTGCTGGAAGAGGGGACAACATTATTACAGGGAAAATACGCATAAAGGGGATTCCTGTTGGAGTTGTTGCTTCCAATATTGTCGGGATAATATTTTTTGAGGCTGCTCGCAAGGCCACGGAATGGATTGTTCGCTGCTCTCAGGAAAAAATACCGCTGCTCTTTGTCCAGAGTTCGCCGGGATACATGGTAGGATCCGAATCCGAACATATGGGAATAGGCAAATACGGCGCAGACATGGTAAGGGCGGTTTCATGCGCTCAGGTGCCCAGAATCCAGCTTGTAATAGGCCCGGATAACGGCGCCGCAAATTATGGTATGTGCGGCAGAGCATACAAACCGCATTTTCTGTTTTCTACAATGAGGTCGCGCACTTCGGTTATGAGCGGGCGAAGCGCAGCAGGCGTGCTTCTCTCAATTGAAGAACGGAAGAGAGAAGCCCGCGGGGAGCCCATGACCGAAGAGGAAAAACAGGTATTCTGTCAAAAGATGATCGAAAAATATGACGGGGAAGCCCATCCTTTTTATTGCGGCGCGCGTCTTTTGAATGACAGGGTTTTAAAATTTTCAGAGATCAGGAATTGGCTTGCCATGGCTTTTGAAGTAAGCCTGCTTAAACCGATCGGTGATCCTTCTTTTGGAAATTTTAGATTTTAACAAGACAACTATTCAGCCACAGATTGAAGCTCCCCGCCGCAAGCAGCGGGGAATGCGCTCGCTGTCCAGTTCACACAGATAAACGCAGACAGGTTAAACACAAAGAAAGCGCAGAACATTAAGAATTATATTATAATCTCTGCCTGCTGGCAGGCAAGTTGGCAACTTTGTAGCCGAACTATTACAATAAAAAATATCAGTGATGATCAGCGCAGATCAGTGGCTGAACATTCAGCTTTTTATAGAAAATCTCTGTATGCCCTGTGATCTTTGTGGTAAAAGTTTTTTGTAAAGGAGGCATTGATTGATATGACGGAATATGATTTTTGGAAAATTTTTCCCAAAATGCCCAGAAAGGTGACTATCGGCGACATAACAATTAGAGACGGTTTTCAGCATGAAGAAAAATTCATTTCCACTGCAGCAAAGACATTTTATCTCGAAGAGCTTATATTTGCAGGCTGCCGGCATATCGAAGTAACCAATCTTGGAAGCGCATTTTTAATGCCTCAGTTCAGGGATGCTGAAGATTTATTTAAATACCTGAGAGGCGACCTGTTTAAAAAACGATGTGAAAGAAAAGGCGTTAATTATGATGATATCTGCTTTACAGCCATTACTATCCGTGAATCTGCCGTTGATAGGGCTATCCAGTTAAAAGAAAAGGGTATCGGGCCAGACCGTCTTCTGATGATGGTTTCTACGGAAGAAGAGCATCATTATGCAAATGCAGGAACGACGCTTCCCGAATACTGGAAAGAAGCGGAGCGTTGCATTAAAAAATGCAATGATGCGGGCATAAAAATGTGCGGAACGGTCAGCACTATATGGGGGAGTCCTATTGGCGGGGCAACAGACATGAAGGATGCGGTTGAATTCTCAAAAAGATGGCTGGAAATCGGAGCCCACGACATTGAACACGCGGACCATGACGGCAGCGCTTCAGCTCCGGATGTTTACCGCTATTTTTCCATGATACTTGATGAAATTCCAGATCCCGGCCTCCATGTCGCCCATTTCCATGAAACAAAGCGCATAGCGTCGGCATCTGTTCTGGCTGCATTGCAGGCAGGGATTACAATCTTTGAGGCAGCCATGGGGGGTCTTGGCGGGCAGCCGGCAAATTTCATGGATGACTGTCCTACCAAGGGCACCGGAGAATATTATTATAATGATCCAAGATATGTGGGCCTAATTACGCTGGAAGATACGCTGGTACAGATCGACGAGATGGGCATCGAGCATGGATATGATGTCGATCGTATTCTATGGCTTGGCAGGCAGATGGAAAAGACAATTGGACGGAGACTGCGTTCCGAGGCTATAATTAATGGCCGGACTTTAAAGGAAGGGCATATGGAATTTGCCAGACCAGGTTTAAAGGAAAGAAAGATAAAATTAAGCGAAGAGCCTGGACAAAAAATTCCATGTGATTAAAATTTTTTGAATTGAGGAGTTGAAAATGGAAACAAAGAAACAAAAACCCCATATGAATGTGGACTTTTTTGAGGATCTGACAGGCGACATTTCTAAGTCAAAACATAAAGACATTGAAGATATTGGAAAAAAGATTAAATCTCTCAGAGAAGAAAAAGGGTTGTCAATTGACGAGGTTTCCAAACTAACGGGGTTTGATGCCGAACTTCTTACAAGCATAGAAAAAAATGAAGTGCAGCCCCAGCTTGGCACGGTTATCAAGCTTTCAAAGGCATTGGACGGCGCATTCAGCCGTCTGGTTTCAGGGGTTGGCGACAGGCTGTATTCGCTAACACGGAAGGGTGAGCAGAAGATCGTTTCAAGATCAACGTCAAAAAAGGGTAAAAAGAAACTATATACATACAAAAGCCTTGCGCCTGAAGTAAAGGGGCGTCACATGGAGGCCTTAATTGTTCAGCTCGAGGAAAACCCGGAAAAGGAGATGTCGGTTCATGATGGGGAAGAATTTATCTATGTTATAGATGGAGTTGCGGCGCTCAGAATCGGAGAGGAATGCTTTGATCTTAAGCCAGGGGACAGCGTTTACTACCTTTCAACCCTGCCGCACCAGATTGCTTCTAAAAAAGGCAGGGCAACAATATTAGCTGTGCTTTATGAAGGCTAAGGGAGGCTCATTAATGACTGAAACAGCCAAAATGCCTGAAGATCTGAACCAGAAAGACAAAATACGTCTTGTTATCGACATGTTTCACAGGATAATAATCCATTACGGCCTCTGGTTTGCCGAGATAAAGGACCAGATGGGCATGGAGAAGGCTCTTGAAATACTGGGTAATGCATCGAAAAGAAGTTATGATTATCAGATGAAAAGGCTTTCCAGAGCTCTTGGATTTGAGATGAAGGACGATCTGCCGGTGTCTTTGTTGCAAATGCCGGAGGAATCGGTTCAAAAACTTATGGACAGTGTTGCGTTAAACTGGCTTGCAAATGACGGCGTATGGTTTCAGGCAGTGGAATTTACAAGCGGCATGAATGATGCCAAGCAATGCAACGATTCCTGTTGGGCGCATTTTTCTCCTTTTGAAGCTTGGTCAATTAAAAGGTTTTTGAATCTTTCTGAAAATTCCGGGCTTGAAGGTTTAAAAAGAGCTCTTAATTTTCGTCTCTATTCCCGTGTTAATAGTCAATCCATTATTGATGAAAAGCCGGATGGTTTTGTGTTTCAGATGAATGAGTGCCGTGTTCAGTCGGCACGAAAACGGAAAGGACTTGATGATTATCCATGTAAATCCGGCGGAATTATTGAATATACATGTTTTGCCAAAGCTATCGACCCGGCAATCAGCACGGAATGCATAGGCTGTCCGCCGAATGCACATCCTGACGACTGGTACTGTGCCTGGCGATTTAAAATCAACCGGTCAGCCGATAAAGAGTAGCTACCCCGCCTTCTGTATTCCACATTATTTATGTCCCCCTGGGCGCATAAAACCCATTTTCTTTAATGATAAATAACCTTTCTTTGCGATAATTATGTGATCCAAAATAGATATTCCAAGGATTTTACCGGCATCAATTAACTGTATAGTCGTTGCTATATCATCGGGGCCTGGTTTTCCAACTCAACAATCCCTCGTAATTGTTTTATGATTCCCTCTCTTACCTTTTTATTTCTTGTCTTGCGAAACAGTTTCAAGAGAGTTATTTCTTCCTTGTCAAGGGGTTGGAAGGTTTCAATGGGATCTTCTCCAGAATTATATTTTAAGGCATGATCTGAAACCTTAAGAACACTTTTTTCTTCCTCGAAAAAGGTGGTAATATTAATTCCAAGTGCTTCTGAGATCTGTTGTAATCGCATGACGGAAATCCTGGTTGAGCCCTTCTCGTATTTTTGGATTTGCTGAAAAGAAAGACCTATTCTTTCAGCCAAATCAATCTGAGAAAGACCCCAGTTTTTCCTTACCTGTCTAATTTTCAGTCCAATCTTTTTATCTATCAATCCCTTTTTCCTTTGAGCAGCATTATCCAACTTCTTACTAAATAAATATTTACCATATAAAAAACCGGAAAGTCTAACAACTGAGGATAGTATTTTTTTTGTTGATTTTGCCATCCTTATAGTTGTATTATGGTTGAAAAAGGAGGGCTATATGAAAAAAAGGATACTCATTGCAGATGACGAGAAGGCTATAAGGATTTTACTTGCTATGGCTCTGAAAACTTATGATTACGAGGTTGATATTGTTGAAAATGGGCTTGAGGCAATCAACAATATTCACAAAAGATATTATGATTTAATTATCACAGATTATATGATGCCCGAAATGGACGGACTTGAATTAACCAAAAGGATAAGATCAGAATATCCTTCTATTCCAATTCTTATTATTTCCGCCAATGGGTCTGTACATGATCTCCTGAAAAGCGGGGCTACTGCCTGTATTTCAAAACCATTCAATATCTTAGAGATACAAAACAAAATAAAAACAATGCTGAACCGCAATAGCGAGCGCATTCCCCGTAGCTTGCTGCGGGGTTAGCGAGCGAATCTAAAAATGGCTACTTCCTTACGGTCGCTGCGAAGCACTGCCGTCAGGCAGAACATTCCATGTAGCAAGCTACAGGGAATCTTCAATAAAGAAAAATAGACTGATATTTATAGTCATTGCCGCCACGTATACACGTTTCAAGCATGATGAAAAAGCCTTAAACTGCTAATAACGTAAGCACACTGTGTGTCCGATCTGTTATATCCATCAACTCTTCTTCTGTTACACAAAGCGGAAGAAAGAGATATATGACATTTCCCAATGGGCGAAGGATCAATCCGTTTTTAAGCCCTTTTTTGTAAACCGACAATCCTATCCTGTCTTCAAAGGCGAACGGCTTTTTGGTTTGTCTATCCCTTACAAGTTCGAAGGCTGCTACCAGCCCTATATGTCTTACATCACCCACAATTGGAATCTCTCTGAATTTTTGGACGGCCTGGTGAAAAATTGCGATTTTTATTGCTGCATTTTCCAGGGTCTTTTCTTTTTTAAAGAGCTCTAAAGAGGCAAATCCTGCGGCCGTGCTTAACGGGTTGGCCGTATAGGTGTGACCATGATAAAAGGTCATGTTGCTGATATAATCAGCATAAAAGGCTTCATATATCTCATCGGTCGTCAAGGTAGCGGCAAGTGGAAGGGTCCCGTTGGTTATCCCTTTTGACAGACACATAAAATCCGGCTTCACATCCGCATGCTCCACCGCAAACATCTTGCCTGTCCTTCCGAAACCCGTGGCCACCTCATCCACGATCAGATGGATATTGTATGCATCGGCAAGTTCCGCAACCTTTTTAAGATACTCAACAGGATAGATAATAAAACCCCCTGCTCCCTGCATCAGAGGCTCAAGGATGATTCCTGCGATCTCATTGCTATGTTTGTTAAGAAGTTTTTCCAGTGGGTCAACACATTCTATGGCGCAGGTTTCCCGTTTTTTAGCGCACGGGCATCGGTAACAGTAAGGAGAGGGTATCTTAAATGCGTCAAAAAGAAGGGTGGCAAATGTTTGATTATAGACTGAGTCCCCTCCAACACTCATTGCACCAATAGTATCGCCGTGATATCCGTTTTCAAGCCCGATAAATTTCTCTTTTTTTTCCTGCCCTTTATTTTTCCAAAACTGGAATGACATTTTCAGGGCTACCTCGCAGGAAGTGGAGCCATTATCTGAATAGAAGACTTTGCTGAGATTTTCAGGGGAACATTGAACAAGACTTTCCGCAAGCAATATCGCATTTTTATGGGTAAATCCGGCAAAGAGAACATGATCAAGCTCGGAAAGCTGTTTTTTTATCGCAGACTGGATATAGGGATGATTGTGCCCGTGCACGTTACACCACCAGGACGAGATGGTGTCATAATAGACATTCCCTTCATGGTCGTAAAGACGGCAACCCTCGCCTTTTTCAATCAGGACAGGATATTCCTTTTCATAATCTTTCATCTGAGTATAAGGATGCCAGATATATTTTCTGTCTTTTTCCAATAAGTCAAAGTCCATAATATTATATACTCCTATGCACTATTCAGCGCTTTCAGTATATTTTCCCCTATAGGTTCAAATTCATTGATTAACGCCTCCATTGAATCGACTTTGGATAACGATCCAAACGATGGGCATTTCCCTATCCTGGAAATAGTTTTTCTATTATCTGCTTCTATTATTTTATCTTCTTTTCCTGCAAAATTAAAGACCATGCCTAATATCGGGATATCTCTTTTTGTCAGGGCTTCGATGGTAAGAAGGGTATGGTTGATTGTGCCTAAACCGCTGTCAGTGACAATCAAGACGGGAATTGCAAGGTCTGCCACAAGATCGATCAGAAGATGGTCTCGGGTAAGAGGGACCAGGACGCCACCCACCCCTTCGACTATAAGAAAATCGTGCCTACGCACAAGTGTATGATAGCTTTCCACGATCTTATCAATATCAATTTCTTGCCCTTCCAGTTTTGCGGCAAGATGCGGAGAAGCTGGAAAATCGAATGTATATGGGTGTAAAAGCAAAGGGTTATTAATCTCTTCCTTTTTCCTTCCAAGCATCGAGAGGCAATAATCGATGTCGTCCGAGGTATTCCTGTTCCCAGTGCTCACCCATTTTTGAATCCCGACGTTAATACCTTTACGTCTCAAGTGCCTGGCCAGGCAGCCGCAGATAACGGTTTTGCCTATGCCTGTATTGGTGCCGGTAATGAATACACTTTGCAAAACATACCCTTTTGCCCGATTACTGCGTCAGGCTTAAATATAATTTTGAGTTTTTAATTATCAATAAAGGAAAAAATCCGATTTTAATTCAAAATTCAACATTCAAAATTGATGGCTTCGTAAAAAGTCCGATATACTACTTAAACGTCATTCCGGCGAAAGCCGGAATCCAGTATTTTCAGGTAGTTGCAGACTATCTGGACTCCGGTTTTCACCGGAGTGACGACTTTTTACGAGTTCATCAAAATTAATAATTCTCAATGTCGCCGGCCTCGCATAAAAAAACCTGATAACTTATCTTTATTCCCCCGAACCTCTTGATATAATCATTTTCAGCCTTTTCAAGAAGCGCCGGAGTAAACAGAATCCCGTTTCCATTCCTTCTAATATTTACTCCGGTATGTTTTATTGTCTTTAACAGATCGAGAATGTTCTCATGTTTTCTTGTAAACACGGTTTCGCTTATTTCGACATTTTTAAAAACCGCGTGCAAAAGAGATTTTACCTCATCATGCCGCATAAAATATTGCGCCGCCATATTTACTTTTTGTGAATATATATCCTTCATTATTTCATAGAGTTCATAGAATGTTTCAGGCCCCATCATCGAAAAAATAATCATTCCTCTATCGGCGAGCAACTTGTGGTAATGTTCCAACCCTTTTTTTAAATCCGCAAACCATTGAAAGGTGGAGTTTGAAGTAATCAGATCGTATTTTTTTCCGGTTTCCGGAATAAACTCCTCTGCATCATCAACAAATAGTCTGACACCTTTTTTTTTGTTTAATTTGGGAGCAGCAACAGAGATCATCTCAGACGAGAAATCTATAGCTGTAATATCGGCCGACGGAAACCTTTCTTGCAGCATCTTAGTGTAATTTCCTGTTCCGCATCCGATTTCAAGGATATTTTGAAAGACATGGGGCTGTATTGAATCTATAAGCCTGACAGCAATCTCCTTCTGGACAGAAGCATATTGATCATAGGTAGCGGCAGCTTTTGAAAACGAATTTTTTATCCTTTGTTTATATTCCTGCATAAAATCTTTCCTTAAACCACAAATTTACAAACTCAAAAAGCAATCTGTCAACAACCTTATGTGGCGGGCGGTTAAATTTAAAACGGCTGACTGTTTGAGCGTGTTAGTGAGCGTTAAGAAAGAACGACGACCAAATAAAATCTTTTAGAAATCGGATAATGTCGGCTTTAGCAAGCTTTTTATAAAAGGATTGTTCTAAGTTCTTTCTTTATACTCACTTATAAGCGAGTTTCAGCTGTTCTTAAATTTAATTGTCCGCTGCCTTAGGTTAACCTCATAATGAGTTTGTAAATTTCTGTTTAACCTAAATTGAGCGATTTTTGTCTTAACTTAGGTTAAAATCAGGTTCAAGAAACGGGAGATGCCCGCTTTTTTTAAAAACAACGATACTGGGAAAAGAGATATCCTTTGCCAGTTCAACCATCTCGGAATAAGGCGCAATCCGGTCTTTTTCCCCATGGATTATACTTACAGGATTTTCTTTCAGCACAGCGGTCTTGAGTCTTTGTTGCATCAGGTAATCGAGTCCATTCAAAAGGAAGTCCAGATCAAACATCTCTATATAGGATGAAAACATGCGCTCTTTAAACCACGCAAATGTCTGTTTTTGTCCGATAAAGCAATTTCTGTAAAACCGGCTCAGATATAATCTGCGATCTTTTATTAAAAGAGCGATCTGGGAATCGATTTCTTTTTTTGGGTAGCTTTTTCTCATAGAAACTAAAAAGATTTGTTCCGCGAACTCCCTGCCATATTCCTCTAAAAAACTGATAGCCAAAAATCCCCCCATCGACCATCCAAAGAGCGAGACCTTTTTAATCTGATTTTCAACCAGCGCGCTCATAAGGTCTGGGCTGAAACGCTTTGGATCTTTTATTTGCGGAAGAAGATAATCAAAATCAAGATCGAGCGGCTCAAATATTCTTGCGTCAAACCCCCATCCAGGGATCAATACAAGAACTTTGTTATACCCCCTATTTAGATATTGGAATCTGTTTAAACGCATGTTTCAAAACATCCGCAGCCTTTTTAAGGTCGTCTTCGGAATGATTACAGGTAATGGAAAACCGGATACGAGCCTTTCCTTCAGGCACAGTAGGCGGACGCACGGCAAGAGCAAAAACGGCGTTTTCATAAAGCCTGTTTGAGATATTCAATGCATAGTAATTTTCACCTGCAAGTACAGGCACTATCTGGGCGTTTCCCATGGTAT
>JASEIZ010000260.1 GCA_030017395.1 Desulfobacterales bacterium
ATCGAAGCAACGGCTCGCCTTTTGGGACAAACAGGGGTTGAAATGGAGGCCTTGACGGCAGCATCTGTTGCGGCGCTGACTATCTACGATATGTGCAAGTCATATGACAGGGAAATGGTTATTTCCGATATATATCTTCTTGAAAAGTCCGGCGGGAAAAGCGGCACCTTTACAAGAAAGAAAACTCAATAAAAAAGCTCTGATTATGACAATTCGTAACACAAGCTGTTTTATTATCATCTTTGTTTTGTTTGCTGGAGGATGCGCCGCTCTTAAAAAAGAGCCGTCTGTTATTACAAAATCGGCTCTCACAAAAATTTCTCCATCAAAATATCCCGTGTTTGCAGATGATATGTCTTATGACAGTTTAGAATACAGCATTTCTAAGAGCATCTCATATCTTCAAAAGGTTCCTTCTGATAGAGCTTTCATGTTCGGCAAAGACAGCTTTACCGCTGATCATCTGATTAAATCTTTGCAGTATTTTTTAGCCTGTATTCAGACAAAACCATCGAAACATGATTTGAATAAATTTATAAGGTCTAATTTTTGGATTTACAGGTCTATTGGAAGTAATGGGTCTGGAAATGTCCTTTTTACAGGGTATTACGAACCAATATTAGAGGGCAGCCTAAGACAAAGCGATGAGTTCGGATTTCCGGTTTATGCACGGCCTGATGATCTGGCTGTAATTGATCTTTCGCTGTTTTCCCCAGAGTTTTCGGGTAAAAAAATAATCGGGAGATGCTTTGAAAATACGGTTGTGCCTTACTATGAGCGCAGAGAAATCGAACTTCAAGGTTGTCTTGAAGGCAAATCCGAACCTGTTGCATGGGTAAAGGATCGGGTTGACCTCTTTTTTCTTCAGATTCAAGGTTCCGGGAAGATTTATCTAAACAATGGAGAAACAATTAATGTTCATTATCATACCTCAAACGGCCGGCCTTATAAAAGCATAGGAAAATATCTGATTGAAAATGATAAAATACCAAGATCAGAGATGTCCATGCAGAAAATTCGAACCTATTTGCAGGATAATCCAAAAGAGCTTGACACTGTTTTGCATTACAATCCCAGTTATGTGTTTTTCAAAACAGAAGATGACGGGCCACTGGGCTGTCTTAATGTCAAATTGACTCCCGGCAGATCCATAGCATTAGACAGAAAAATATTTCCAAAGGCCGCTTTGGCCTTTATCGAA
Organism: Desulfobacterales bacterium; assembly: GCA_030017395.1. Lineage (GTDB taxonomy): Bacteria > Desulfobacterota > Desulfobacteria > Desulfobacterales > ETH-SRB1 > Desulfaltia. The sequence continues at coordinate 1,202 of JASEIZ010000260.1, forward strand.
ACAAAAAAACCTTTAATAGACGGAACCGGCGAGATTCATACATGGAAAGACTATAATCGATTTGTTCTAAATCAGGATACCGGCGGGGCAATTGCCGGGCCGGGCAGAGCGGATATATTTTTTGGAAACGGCATATATGCTGAAATAGCGGCAGGCCACATGCAGCATCCGGGAAAACTGTACTTTCTTGTTCTAAGGCCGGATGCTTTTGATAAAGCCCATTGAACTGAGTTTATCCCGGACATGTTTTGCAATATAGCTTGACACTTATATGCAAAATCAGTACGAAACAACCCTGATAAATTTATAAAAAGGAGTTTTATTTATGTTCGGCATCGGTATGCCTGAAATGATTTTAATACTGGCTATAGCTCTTATAGTTCTCGGCCCCAAAAAACTCCCGGATCTTGCGAAATCCCTGGGTCGTGCAATGCGCGAATTCAAGAAGGCTACAAGAGAATTAAAAGAATCAATAGATGTAGATAATGAATTAACTGATGTAAAAAAAAGCTTTGATGAAATGAATGACGATATCAGAAAAACTGTTAATCTAAATCTTGATTTTGACGATAACGCTCAGGAGGGCTCGACATCTTCAATAGATAAAAAAAGCAAAAAAGAACCTGAAAAGAAAGAAGATAAAGGATCTTTAGAAGATGACTGAAAATGATGATGCTGAGAAAATTCCCTTTACCGGCCACCTGGAAGAGCTGAGAAAGCGTCTTGTCACCTGTTTTATAGCTGTCGGCATAGGCTTTGTTGTTTCATACGGCTTTAAGGAAAAATTATTTGATATTTTATCTCTTCCGCTTATATCCGTAATGGGTGCAGATGACAAATTGATTTTTACAGGTCTTCCCGAGGCTTTTTTTACCTATTTAAAGGTTGCTTTCCTGTCCGGCTTTATGCTGGCAGCACCGGTTATTCTTTATCAGTTCTGGATGTTTATAGCTCCAGGGCTGTATCAAAAAGAAAGGCGCTTCCTTGTCCCGATAGTTTTTTTATCCTCTTTTTTCTTTGTTGGTGGCGCGCTGTTTGGATATTTTATTGTTTTTCCGTTTGGTTTTAAGTTTTTTTTAGGATTTGCATCTGAAACAATTAAGCCTCTTCCATCCATGAAGGAATACTTAAGTTTTGCCTCCAAATTACTACTTGCCTTTGGGCTCGTTTTTGAGCTTCCGCTTATTATTACCTTTATGGCCAAGTTAGGTATGGTTTCGGTAGAATTTTTGAAAAAAAACAGAAAATATGCACTACTATTGTTTTTTGTAGCCGCTGCCATCTTAACTCCGCCCGATGTTGTAACACAGATAATGATGGCTCTTCCTTTAATGCTGCTATATGAAATAAGCATAATCGGCGCCAGAATCTTTGGAAAAAAAGCAAAGGAAAGTGATAATGTTTCTTCAAAATAGCAAAAAGTTCTAACATAACCGGATGTTGTTTGTTGTTGACAAAATTTATTGTGCTTGATAAGCAATTTAAATATAATTTTAGTTGTTATTGACAAGCTCGTAAAAAGTCCCGAAATCGTCATGCCGGACTTGATCCGGCATC
>JASEIZ010000261.1 GCA_030017395.1 Desulfobacterales bacterium
TCTTTCCAGGGGAGGATACATATATCCCCATCTTTTCGGGGGGTATCTTCAAGAGGTGGGCATTTATGGGACGCTCCTTCATATGTTGACATAGGGAGATGTGTCTGCCTTTGACCATTGTTGTTTAATTAGCCAAGATCCAAGAGGGTATGGAAGTTAAAGAAACAGGTGGGCTGAAGCGAAAAGTCTCGCATTACTAAGGGAGCGTTTAGGGAGATTGTTATACATACACATCCTGCCACAGGTTCGTAATAAAATCTTTCCAGGGGAGGATACATATATCCCCATCTTTTCGGGGGGTATCTTCAAGAGTGACCAATATATAATTCTCTAAAAGTGCTTCTTCCTTTATTGCAGTCAATCCTTTGAAGTCTTTTTTTGTGATATTTGCCTTCCCTTTTATCTCAATTGCTGTTTTTCCGTTGATGACAAAGTCAACCTCAAAGCCTGATGTTGCTCTCCAGTAAGACAGATCACAACCCCCCTTGTAGTCGCAGTAGATTTTTATCTCATGATGGATATAAGCTTCAAATGCCTCCCCAAATTCCGGAGATCTCATTTCCAGACCCCGACGACCCTGCAGAAATCTGGCGACTCCTACATCGAAAAAGTAGAATTTAGAAGTGGAAACCGGTTTTCGTTTGACGGATTTCCGCCATGCAGGCAGATCATCGCCAAGCAGCGTGTCGCGCAGAATCTGAAAATATTCCTGCACGGTTGATCTTGGAACCTGCGCATCGCTTGCTATGTTCGTATAATTAATCATTTTACCGTTACACAGCCCGGCTACAGTAAGAAATCTGCTGAATGCAGGCACATTCCGAACAATGGCTTCCGCTGCAATCTCTTCCCTTAAATAATTTCCCGCATACGCCTCCAGATCTTCAAATGGTGCATCAGAAAAATAGATGGAAGGGATCAGACCCGTATCCAGGGCTTTCAGTAATTGGAAATCCCCCTTTAACTCCTTGAAAATAAAGGGACGCAGCCGCCTGGTTCTGGCGCGTCCCCCCAGCAGGTTCACGCCCTTATTTCTTAACTTCCTGGCACTGGACCCTGTAAGAAGGAAATGAATCCCTTTTTCTTCAATCAGGTTATGAACTTCATCAAGCAGAATCGGCAGCTTCTGAATCTCATCTATGATAACAATCTTGTCATCGTCCGTTATTTCCTGGCGAAGTCTTTGAGGCGCCCTGCTTAATTTCAGATACACATCCGTTTCAAGCAGATTGTAACATCTGTATTCATTTAACGTATGTTGAATCAAGGATGTCTTTCCAGTTTGACGTGGTCCGAATAAAAAGTAAGATTTTTCTTGTAGAATCTCTAATAAATCTAATTGCCTTTTAACATACATCACTCGCCTCCACAATAATTGCCATGAGCACCGTCATATATCATGATTATTGCCAGCTTACATGTCAAATATCACACAGTCAAGACCTTTCTTGTGTACCATGGTAAATCCAGAGGACGCGTGTCATTTTTCGAATGTGTTTTTAATTAATGGAGGGTGCCTGGAATAATATGGATCGTGTTCTATGCCATACTTAAGCATTTGGCGGAAATGCCAGGATTGGCAAATCAGCCAAATACCGATCTGTCGAGTCAAAACCTGAGGCTTCGAGACACAGGACGCTGGTAGTCTTAGCGGATTTGTAACCGAGCATGTTACTTTACGAGTTCATCAGGAATCAGTCGATGAAAATCTTTTTCAGCTTTTGAGCTGATGATTTTGAAAGATCGCCCCCGGCCATTGCAATATCTATTGTATGAAAGCCCAATATTTTGTAAAGGCTAAGAAGATCGGGCGTCTTTGAGCCTATCTCTTCTAAATGTCTTTTCACGGTTTCAATATCACCCCTGACAATAGGGCCGGTCAGCCCATCTACAATTCCGGCTTTTTCAACATTGGAAAGGGTTCCTTGTATCAGCGGTTTTAATGCCTTGAATGCTTCCCTGTCGGTTATTCCCGCCGCCTTAATCAACCTGAAAGAAAGATCAAGCAGAGTTACAAGGTAATTTGACGCGACTACAGCCGAAGCATGATAAAGGGCCTTTGCCTCTGTTTTTATTGTCAAGCACTTGGCTCCAAGGTCTTTAGCGATCTTTCTTGCCTTATTTACCGCAACTTCTTCACCTTCAACCGATATTATTATGTCTTTAAAGGGATTACCGGCTGGCGCTGTTGAAGCAAAACTCTGGAGAGGATGCATTGAGCCGATAAACGCGTTGCATTTTTTTGCAGATGATAAAATGGTAGATGGAAGTGCACCGCTGCAGTGCAATACCACGGCGTTTTTACGGAAGCCGGAATGGATAGAGATACTATTGCATGTATCGGCTATGGCATTATCAGGTGTTGTTAAAAAAACAATATCTGCTTTTTTTGTTATCTCCCACGGAATCTTGCTGACATTGTTTGTTTTAACAATATCAGCGAGCCTTTCGGCTGATGACAGGCTTTTGCTTGCAAGACCGGCTATATTGTAACCTGCCTCTGCAAGAAATTTTCCAATGGCTGTGCCGACTTTACCGCAACCAACTATGGCAATAGAAGGTTTCATGATTATAAAATAAACCACGAAGAACACGAAGGGGCACGAAGATTAGAATTAATGCTTTTATAATTTCTTAGTGCTCTTCGTGGTAAAAAAAACATAATAAAAAAGCTCCAATTATTATCGTTTACATTATAAACCAAAAATAAAAACATTAAAAAATTTGAACCTATCAACTGTGATGAATTCG
>JASEIZ010000262.1 GCA_030017395.1 Desulfobacterales bacterium
CTGTTTTTGTATTCGCTTGCTAACACCGCGGCAAGCCACGGGGAATGCGCTCGTTGTGCAGTTCAGCCACAGATTTACGCAGACAGGTTTAAACATAAGACTGTTCACGGTTCAGATGTTCGACGATATACTTTCTTGATTCTCGGCTTGATTTTATATATAAACCGAAAAGTAAAACCTATCAAACACCTTTTGCTATATGGTTACCTCGTTCCCACGCTCCAGCGTGGAAATGCATACGGAACGACTCGTACATACCTCGCACCTCGTTCCCACGCAGGAGCATGGGAACGAGAGGAGCCTGTAGCCTGTAGGTTGGGTTAAGCAAAGCGCAACTCAAATCATGCAATACCGCAGGGCAAAAATACCGGGAGGGACATATTTTTTTACTGTTGTAACATACCGGCGAGAGAAAATTCTTTGCATGCCGGCTAATGTTATGTTATTATGACAGATATTCAAAAAAATTATGGAACGTCATCCGTTTAATATTGATGCTTTTGTTTTGTTGCCGGATCATTCGCATTGTATCTGGACATTGCCTCAGGGTGATTCTGATTTTTCCATGCGCTGGCGTTATTTAATTCAGCATGTGGAATACATTCATTATAATCCGGTAAAACACGGATTGGCAAAAGCGCCAACGAACTGGGAATATTCGAGTTTTCACAGGTATGTGCGTGACGGTGTGTATAATTCCGAATGGGGAGCGGGCGTTAAAATGAAATTTGATTCAGAGGTAGGAGGGGAATGATGCGGGGTTTTTGTTGGGCTGTTAGCGACTCATATTGCAACGCACGGAGTTTTATAAGATGAAAGAGAAGGATATTATACGCTTTCGGGAATTGCTTAAAACACATCTCTCGTTACTTGCGAATCGCTACCAAGTCCAATCATTAGGTATTTTTGGTTCATATGTCCGTCGAGAACAACGCACAGATAGCGACTTGGATGTATTAGTTACATTCTCCGAAACCCCGAGTCTCCTCAAATTTATTGCCTTAGAAAATTATCTTTCAGGCTTGCTTGGTGTGAGGGTCGATTTGGTAATGCAAGATGCTCTCAAACCTAATATTGGACAACATATTTTGCGTGAGGTTATCCGCGTATGACGACTGAACGAGTATATATTGATTATCTTGAAGATATTCTGGAGGCTCTGGAGAAGGGCTCACAGTTCATCGAAAACATGAGTTTCGAGCAGTTCAAAGAAGATGACAAAACAACCTTTGCTGTGATTCGATCTTTAGAAATCATTGGTGAAGCTGCCAGGCAGATTCCGCAAGAGTTGCGGGAAAGGTATCCTGAAGTTCCCTGGCGTGAAATTGCTGGTATGCGGGACAAGCTGATACATCATTACTTTGGGGTAAATCTGCTGGTGGTATGGAAAACAATGGTTGAGGATGTGCCGATTTTGATACCGGCACTGCAAAAGATATTGCGTGAGATAAAACGGCAAATCTAATAACAAGAGGCTGTTATGAATAGAAAAATGACTCGTTCCCATGCTCCTGCGTGGGAATGCATAATAGTTTTTGTAGCATTGTTTGTTTTTGTTCCATTATCCTTTTCCTTATTACACAGCCGATGCTGTTGGAAGCTGGCTTGTGGATATCCCCCTTTCAGAGCGCACTATAAAGGTTCTGCCCTACGAGATAGTAAGTAAATAGCACAATATATGATAATACTCGGCATTGAAACCTCATGTGATGAAACAGCCGCGGCGGTGGTGGTTGACGGGAATAAAACTTTGTCTTCTGTTGTGTCATCTCAGATAGATATCCATCATCCATACGGCGGTGTTGTGCCTGAACTTGCTTCAAGGAAACATATTGAGTCTATTGTTCCTGTCGTCAAGGAAGCGATCGGTAAATCCGGCATTGATTTAAAACAGCTTGATGGAATTGCCGTGACCCAGGGACCCGGGCTTATAGGATCGCTGCTTGTCGGTTTTTCCTTTGCAAAGGCATATGCTTTTGCCCTTGATATTCCATGGGTGGGTGTAAATCATCTTGACGGTCATATTAATTCGGTCTTTTTAGAGCCTGATCCGCCTCCCTTTCCTTTTGTGGCGCTGTTGGTGTCAGGCGGGCATACAATCATCACCCAGGTTGTTTCCCATACTGAAACTGAGCTTATGGGACAAACCAGGGACGATGCTGCCGGAGAGGCATTTGATAAGGTTGCCAAACTGCTTGGTCTTGGCTATCCCGGAGGAATCGCTATTGAGAGACTTGCTAAAAATGGAGATCCTGGGAAGATTGATTTTCCCAGGGCATATCTGGACAAATCCAAATTTGATTTTAGTTTCAGCGGGATTAAAACAGCCGTAAGTCAGTATGTGAAGACTTACGAAGGCACCTATAAACGACAGATTCCTGATATTACGGCGGGATTTCAGGAATCTATCATTGACGTTTTGTCATATAAGGTCATTAACGCCGCTTTGGAAAAGAGCTGCGATCATATTGTTATAGTCGGGGGTGTAGCTGCAAATGGCAGGTTAAGAGAAAGGTTAAAACAGGATGCCGGTGAAAGACGAATTACAGCCCATATACCATCTTTACATCTTTGCGGCGATAATGCGGCAATGATTGCCGCAATCGGTTACCATTATTTAAAAGACGGAAAGGTATCCGGCATGAATGATGATGTGTTTTCAAGGGCAAAAACAGGCGGTCAATAAGACCGGCATGCAACCAACCTGTTAGCTAAACTTGAAAAGTGAACAGTTTAAACT
>JASEIZ010000263.1 GCA_030017395.1 Desulfobacterales bacterium
GATACGGTACTTTTTTACCGGTAAGGGCTCTTGATATAAGGGATCACAAAATTCATTCCGAGCAATACTATGTTTCAAAAAACGGTGCGGCAACAATAAATTGTGCAAAGGCAAAAGGCGGCCGGATTGTGGCTGTGGGCACGACCTGTGTGCGCAGCCTGGAGTTTGCATCCGATAATAACGGAAATGTTTCTTATGGAAGCGGGAATTGCGATCTGTTTATATACCCTGGTTACAGATTTAAAGTTGTTGGCGCTATGATCACAAATTTTCATCTGCCTCAATCTACCCTGCTTATGCTTGTATCTGCTTTTGCAGGCCGCAAAAATATTCTGGCGGCATACAACGAGGCTATAAAGGAAAGATACAGGTTTTACAGTTATGGGGATGCGATGGTTATAATTTAGTGTTAGGTATTAGGGTATTAGGGATTGTAGCGAGCGGTTCTGTTCTATAAGTGCTGATTTAGAATAATAGAATTTCTTGTTCATCATTCCGCTTCCCTTAACTGTCATTCCGCTTCCCTTAACTGTCATTCCGCTTCCCTTAACTGTCATTCCGGCAAAAGCCGGAATCCAGGGGGCATTAGTGAACAAACAGCCAGCCGTTTATATCTTGGCAAGCAAACGAAACGGTACCCTTTATATCGGAGTAACTTCAGACCTTGTCAAGAGGATATGGGAACACAAAAACGACATGGTGGAAGGTTTTACCAAACGCTACAGTGTTCATCAACTGGTTTGGTATGAAGTACACGAGAGTATGAAGTCCGCTATTGAGCGAGAGAAACGATTGAAAGAATGGAAGCGAAAATGGAAATTGGAATTGATAGAAAGCGGTAATCCGAATTGGCAGGATTTATTTGATACGATTGTTTGACTGGATTCCGGCTTTCGCCGGAATGACGGTTAAGGGGTGTGTCGTCACTCCGGTAGATCCCGGATCAAGTCCTGAAGGAGTCCAGATGGTCTGCAATTGCTTGAAAAGACTGGATAGCGCTAATGGTTAGCGCTGACGCTTCACTTCGTGTCACTACGTGTCCGGCTTTCGCCGGAATGACGGTTAAGGGGTATGTTCAATTTTAAGATAACATCTGAATCTAAAGAAACACGAGCACGGGCTGGGATTATAAACACGTCTCACGGTATGATTGAGACTCCTGTTTTTATGCCTGTGGGCACACTTGCAAGTGTAAAATCGCTGTCGCCCGAAGATCTGCTTGATGCAGGTGCGCAGATAATTTTAGGGAATACTTATCATTTGTACTTAAGGCCCGGATGCGAGGTGATAAATCTTTTTTCCGGTCTTCATAAGTTTATGAACTGGAAGTGTCCGATCTTAACAGACAGCGGCGGTTTTCAGGTATTTTCCCTTGCAAAGCTGTCCAAGACAAGCGAGGAGGGGGTTTTATTCCAGTCGCACATTGACGGGTCAAGCCATATGCTTACTCCTGAAAAAACAGTTGAGATACAAAAATGTCTTGGTTCTGATATTATTATGTGTCTGGATAATTGCATTGAATATCCGTCAGACAAAGCTGTGGCAAGAGATGCCGTAAAGCTTACCACGTCCTGGTCAAAAAGATGTAAACAGAGGTGGGAAAATGGAACTGATAATGCTCTGTTCGGAATTGTCCAGGGCGGCATGTTCAAGGATCTTCGAGCGGAATCGATCAATGATCTGGTGAATATTGGATTCAGCGGTTATGCGGTCGGCGGGTTAAGTGTCGGCGAACCAAAGGATATGATGCTTGATATTGCCGATTTCACTCTTCCCAGACTGCCGGATTTAAAGCCTAAATATGTCATGGGTGTCGGCTTCCCGGAAGATATTGTAGAACTTGTCGCACTTGGAGCGGATATGTTTGATTGCGTGCTTCCCACAAGAAACGCCAGAAATGGTCAACTGTTTACGAGCCGAGGCACAATAAACATTTGCAATTCATGTTTTAAAAACGATACAAAGCCTGTTGAGCCCGGATGCGAATGTTATGCATGCGTTAATTATTCCAAGGCTTATCTGCGTCATCTTTATATGGCAAAGGAACTGCTTGCTTACCGGTTAAACACAATTCATAATATCCATTATTATATCGGCCTTATGAAGAGTATGCGGAAGGCAATAATTGATGGCAGTTTTGATGCTTTTAAGAAGGATTTTTATAAACTGAGAAGTGTCAGGTGTTAAATTTACCGCAGAGCCCACGGAGACCACAGAGAAAAAAATATATAAAAAAGTCATTGTTCACGGTTTACAGTTATCGGTTTACGGTTGAAATCAATATCCAAAACGCTTCAATCGTTGCATAGTTTACTGAAAAAACTGTGAACTGTGAACCGACAACCGTGAACGGTTACAACTGTGTGCTTCGTGGTTTATTAAAAGAGGGAGGGATTTGACTGTGCAGGAAAAAATTAAGGAAACAATAAACAAAATCAGGCCCATGCTGCAGGCTGACGGCGGCGATGTTGAGTTTGTTGATTTTGAAGACGGAGTGGTCAAGGTGCGGTTGAAGGGCGCATGCGCAGGATGCCCCATGTCGCAGATGACATTAAAAAACGGGATTGAACAGTTGTTAAAAAAGGCTGTTCCAGAGGTAAAATCGGTGGAACAAGCGTAAAGGATTGATGATTGTCGATTGATAATTGTCGATTGACGCGCAGCGCAGGCGCTCTCGCCGTGATAGCGACACGTCGCAGCAGGTGCGCCGCGTG
>JASEIZ010000264.1 GCA_030017395.1 Desulfobacterales bacterium
TGGAAACTGGTGAGGCTACAGTGGGCCAACGGGCAGCCATAAAAAATCAAAAAGGCCGCGAGATCCCAATAATGGCCAGCTCCGCTCTCCTGAAGGATTCTTTAGGAAAAGTTCTGGGCGGATTCGAAATCATTCGCGATTTGACCGCTGAGGTGAAAGCAGAAAAAAGGCTTAAGCACGCGTATATTCGGGAAGGTAAGGCTAAACTGGCCGCTGAAGCCGCTGCCAGAGCCAAGAGCGACTTTTTGGCCAATATGAGCCATGAAATTAGGACACCCATGAACGGGGTCATTGCCGCCACCGACCTGGCGATGGGCGAGGATTCTCCTCCCAAAGTGAAGCATTATTTGGGGATAATTCAATCGTCAGCCTATTCACTGCTGGAAATCATTAATGACATCCTTGATTTTTCAAAGATCGAAGCTGATAAGCTCAACATAGAAACACACCCCTTTTTGTTAGACGAGGTAATGAATAGAGTAAACGACATGTTTATGAGTAAGGCTGTCAAGAAGGGGATTGAGCTTCTTGTTGATATTGATCTTGAAGCGCCAAATGCTCTTGTAGGCGATTCTGTGCGTCTTCAGCAAGTCATAAAGAATCTTGTAGACAACTCAATTAAGTTCACAAAAAAGGGCGGCAGTATCCTTGTGGGAGTAAAGACTTTGGAAAAAACGTCAGACAGAGCGACGCTTGAATTTTTTATAAAAGACACCGGTGTTGGAATAACGCCTGAATACGTCGACAAACTTTTTAAACCTTTCACTCAGGCTGATACCTCTTCCACGCGAAAACATACCGGCACAGGATTGGGACTTAGCATCTGCAAGCGGCTTGTGGAGTTGATGGGCGGCAGGATCTGGTTTGAGAGCGAATCAGGCAAGGGAAGTACTTTCAGCTTCACAGTGCGTCTTGGTCGGCAATCTGCAGATCAGAAACGAAAGTTCGTGGTTCCTGGTAAAACAGTTGTTCAGGAAGAAGCTATGGATACCCAGGTTATCGCAACCGAGGTTCTTCAGACAAAGGTTATGCCTTTGTTGAAACAGCTTGCCGGTGCCCTTGAACTTGCCGATCCTGAAGAAATTAATATTAGTTTTAAAGCTGTTAAGGAACATCTGGATTTCTCAACAATCCAGGAGCTTGAAAATCAATTAAATGATTATGATTACGGCAAAGCTCTGAAAAGCCTGGAAGAAATTGCGGCAAAGATAGGCGGGCGGTTAAATTAAGCTTGGCAGAGGTATTTGATATGGAATTAAGCACCGAAAATATTGATGATGTTACTGTTGTTTCATTGCTGACGGAAGTGCTGGATGCTTCTAATGCCGATGAATTCAAGACGGGCTTTGCTTCCATAGCTGAAGAAAGCAAAAAGATAATATTAGAATTGAGCCGGGTGAGATTTATTGACAGTTACGGATGCGTGAGTCTTTTATCATGCTTCAGGCAGGTCAAGGGTTCTGGTGGAGACCTGAAGATATGCAGAGTGCAGGAAACTGTTGCAACAGTGTTTGAACTTGTCCGTTTGGATAGAGCAATTGATGTCTTTGAATCAAGAGAAGATGCAATAAAGGCATTTTAACTTTGCTAAGACCCGTAATAATTAATTAAAATCTGTTCAATTTTTTCTTCGAGCATTTCATATGAAAGATAACGCCATCCAAGCATATAGTTTTTTTCAGCCATTTGAGCAATACGCTCAGGGTTTTTTAACAGATTGTTTATGTCGTCTATAGTTTTTTGTGTTATATAACCGTTAAAAGAAATTACATCAAAACCTTTTGGTTCAATGTCTGATACAAAAATTGAATACCTGTTAATAGCTATGGGCTTTCGGAAATATGTGGCTTCGACAAAGGCATTGCCGTATCCTTCATATGCAGACGGATAGGTTACAAGATTTGCATGTTGATACACATCCCATAATGTGTATATCTTCCTCCCGTTTTCATCAAATCCCCTTTTTAAGCCGATCCTGTCGGATATTATTTTAAGATCAACACCTATTAATTTTACGAACTCTTCAATGCGCATTAAATAATCCCGCCCCTCATCTCCGGCTTTATGGCTTATCACAAGGGAAGCCTTTGGGCGGTCAAGCCTTTTTACAATTTCAGCGGCGGTTTCTATCCCTTTTCTTGAAATAACCCTTGTTGGTTGAAGTATAAAAAGAGAGTCTTCGTCAAGGCAGATTTCTTGTTTTAAGTCGCGATTATAATCGTCTATTTGTGGGGGGAGAACTTTAAAGTCAAGAACATTTGGAATTAAAGTCCAGCTTGCGCCTGTAAAACCGCCAAACTTTTGTCCGGCTATAGAATTAATTACCACATGTTGTATCTTTGGATGAACCGGCGGAAATGCGGCTCTTAAATAGTCTGTAGCAATCGGGCTGTAGAATCTTTCCCTTTCCCAGAAAAAGTCATGATGATGAGCTATTGTGGGTATTTCTGTTTCAATTATAAATTCTGTTATTGCAAGACCGAGCGGGATATTTACAGGAATTGCCAGAGCGTTTTCTACAACCAGGATTTCGAACCCAAAGTTTGAATGAAATTTTGCAATCTCAACTTTCAGCTCTTCTTTAATTTGCTGAATTCTTCTGCTGATTGCAGGGGTGCGTTTTTTTTCTACGAAAATAGCCTGTTGTATTTCAACTATTTCTTCGTGATTAAAAAATGCTTT
>JASEIZ010000265.1 GCA_030017395.1 Desulfobacterales bacterium
TACAGATCTTTCATTAGATGCACTGAATAGATCTATTAACTCACTAAAATTTCAGAATCACATCGAAGAGCCTGATAAAAATACTTATCGCATAAAATCCAGCATTCTAAGTAATATTTACAATATGAAAAATTTAATTTCATTAGATAGGAAAAGCAATCGTTATTACCAAGAAATTTCAATCCAGGCCGATGAACCATTTTGTTTTGTTATCATGCCATTTCGGAATGATGAATTTTCACAGAGTGTTTACTTTGACGTCATTAAACCTCTGATCGAAGATGAGTTTAAAATTTCGTGTTATCGTGTAGATGAAGACAAACGGCCAGATCGTATCGATAACAAAATATACACCTACATATTGAGGGCCGCATTTATTGTAGCTGAAGTAACAACTCGAAACCCTAATGTGATGTATGAGATAGGTTTAGCCCACATGCTTGAAAAAGATTGTATCATTCTAACAAAAAAATCTAATTCTGAGGTTCCCTTTGATATTAACCGGATTAGTGCAGAACCTTATAAAAATGATGACCAATTGCTGAGCTATTTAAGGAAATCTATTTCGGCTTTGGCTTTCAAGATAAACCAATAACAGAAACTGGTAAGGAATCGAGAAAATTCATGGAAGATAATTATCCGCCGGATTTTTCATTAGAAGAAATAAAGATAAAGATCCAGCAAACATCAAAGAATCCTAATATTGGGAAAACTCATCAGGTTACTCTCAAAAATGGGCCTCGAACATTTCGTATTGCCACCATATTTGAAATTATCAATCCAAAAAATCAAGAGTTACATCATTTATCGTTACAGCTCGATTCCTTTGACAAAACAAAATCGGCATGGAGAGCAAAGCCAGATAAAAAGATTGTAATCAAGGGAAAAGATCCTGATGAAATAAAAATTCTATCTGATTTTCTAAGCGCAGCGTTATCAGAGCATTACCCTGATTCAACTGGCGAGTTTCGTATGGTAACATCGGATCAGTATAAATTGATCGAAAATTTAGCAGGGCTGTTGCCGAAATTGCCCGGTCAGCAGAAGCTCGAATTAACCAAACAGCTATTGCTGACCTTGGAAAGCTCAGATATAAAGGCAGAAGAATTCATTGATGCTTTCCAGAACACCAGTTCAGAAGTAGTAAAGAATATTGAGGTGGCAGCTAAATATGTTCAATATAAAGGTGCTTTCACTGAAATGGAACGTTTAGTGAGAGATTCTGATCTTAGTGAATCAAAATATCAAAATCACTTGCAGCAAAATCCGTGGATATTTGGTAGCGAGTATAGCGAAATTTTAGACCGAAGAACCTGGGCCAGAGATGATCATCTAGATTTCATGCTTCGTAGGACGGTAGATAATTACCTGGAAATCATTGAAATAAAAACCCCAGCTACGATGCCTCTTTTTAACTATGATAAAAGCCATGATAGTTATTATGCCTCAGCTAAGCTTAGCCAAGTTATGGGACAGGTCTATCTATATATCGAAGAGGTAGAAAGAAATAGAGACTTAATAATTGCAAAAGATAGGTTTGATCCATTAAAAATAAGAGCTCGCATTATTATTGGAACCGATGGCGATGAGGCGCAGCAAGCCGCTCTTAGAACTATAAATTCACACCTGCACCGAGTAGAAATTTTAACTTTCGATCAGTTGTTACGCATAGCACAGCGGACATTGGAGATCTTTGAGTCACAAATATCAGGTGCTAAAGAGGAACTAATAAATGACGATGAGGACATCCCCTTCTAAAAGCAACTACCCAACGAGGATGTGGTAAAAAGTGCTACAACCTGCAACTTATAGAAAATATTTTCAATAAACAAATACCAATGAATATATAAAAGCCAGGAGTATTTTATGGTAAAGACCGACCTTACAGAGGAAGAAAAGAAAACAATAATTGAGGCGCTGAATAACAATATTGAACTGCAGCCGGAGTTGATGATGAAGCTTTTTCCATGTCTGGCGGAGAAATTCGATGTGGGGAAGCTGGACCGGGCTAAGATTGTTACCCTTGAATATGCGGGGAAAAGAAGCGAGGCTGCTATTTTGAACCAGGCGTCTCCGACGGATGCCGGATCGCCGCTCCAGCTTGAACGATATTTCAAGGGAGGAAGTCTCACCGGACAGACACAGCTCGACCTGTTTCAACAGGCAAAGGATGGTTCTGATGATAACTGGCAAAACCTGATTGTGCAGGGGGATAACCTGCAATTTCTAAAGACCTGCTACCGTAATGCCGATTCGCTGATCAAGGGCAGGGTCAAGGGAAAGATTAAACTGATTTATATTGATCCGCCGTTTGCGACGAGATCAGATTTCAAGGGTTTGAAGAATGAAAGAAGTTATTCTGATAAAGTTGAATCTGCTGAGTTTATAGAAGGGCTTAGAGAACGTTTTATATATTTAAGGGAAGTTATAACAGAAAATGCCAGTGTGTATGTACATTGTGATTATAGAACGAATAGCTATATACGCCTCGTTTTGGATGAGGTGTTTGGAAAAGAAAATTTTCGAAATGAAATAATATGGTGTTATACATCCCCCACCAATGTACGGGGTAATTATCCGAGAAAACACGACAATTTATTTTTTTATTCAAGAGGTAAGGATGATGAACTCGTAAAAAGTCGAAAAGTTCTCTTTTCCGTCATTCCGGCGAAAGC
>JASEIZ010000266.1 GCA_030017395.1 Desulfobacterales bacterium
GTTGTTAAACAGGCCATTGATTTCTTGGCTTAGACGCATCCTGTAGGTTTTGGAAGACCGGCCATCTTGCATGCTCCTTTGCCGGGTCCTGACGGATAAAGCTCATATATATGTTTCAGTTTGAAGCCTGTAACCTTGGAAAGTATCCGAACCATTGGGGCAATCCCGTTTTTTTCATAATACTCGCGAAGAACTTTAATGACCTTTTTATGTTCATCATTCAGTTCTTCAATACCCTCTGTTGATTTAACATACTGTACCCACTCCTCACTCCAGTTCGCATACGAATCGATAAAACCATCTTCATCCGTAATAAATTTTTTACCCATGAATTCAACTTCTGGCATTTAAAAACCCTCCTTTTTTTTAAAAAAAATATTATGGCTTCCCGCCCTTTAATTATATGTTTATTTATCTATTTTTTATATATTATCAATTAATAAATGTCAATATTAAAAAACAATGAACTCGTAAAAAGTTTAATCTATATCAATATTCTTTTGGCATGCCGTTTAGCTGTGCCAGCGTAAAAACCGGCCCGTCTTTACATACGAATTCTTTTCCAATATTGCACCTGCCGCAAATTCCGATACCGCACTTCATACGCATTTCAAGGGACATTATTATGTGATCATGGACGTAGCCAAGCTTGTCTAATACCGGCTGGGTAAACTTTATCATGATCGGCGGACCACAAATAATGGCGTATGTATCTTCATCACCAGCAGGCGCTTTCTGTTCGGTGATGGTCGGCACAAATCCTACATTGTATTTCCAGCCCGGATCGTCTGTGCCGTCCACGGTAATATGCATATTAATATCATCACGAGTTTCCCACGCGGCAAGTTCATCCCTGTAAAGGAGCATTCCTGGAGATCGTGCGCCGTATATAACATGAATCTCTTTAAACTTCGATCTGTTGGCTGGATCGAGCATATAAACAATGGATGAACGGAGTGTAGTAAAGGCAAAACCACCGCCGATGATCACAACATTTTTCCCTTCAAGTATATTCCAGGGATAACTCTTGCCGAAAGGACCGCGCAACCCCATAATATCGCCGGCTTTCATGGAATGAAGACAGCTCGTAACCAGACCGACTTTATTGATTGTAAAGGTTGCATATCCTTTCTCCGTAGGCGAAGATGCAATACCTATGGGCGCTTCACCCTTTCCCGCCACGGAAAGCTCGGCAAACTGACCCGACTTATAAGAAAACTTCTCTTCATCACCCTGGTTTATAAAAACCAGTTTGAATGTCTTGAGATTTTTGTCTTCGGTTTCGGTTATTATCTCGTCTATACGAACAGGATATGGCAAATATGGATTGATGATTGATGATTGATGATTGATGATTGAAAAACCCACAACACCTCCTGAATTTATGATTTATGATTGATGATTGTTTCTTTCATCTGATTTAACACATTGATGAGCAAATTCTTTTGTTCGCTTTTTCAATTCTCCAGCATCCAACTCTTATTCCCTTCAATCAACAATCATCAATCCCCATAATTGTTCATCAAATCACAAACTTTTCGTATATCGATATTTACCGGGCACAGGCGAATGCATCGACCGCATCCGACGCATTGAATCCCGTTGCCGTATTTGTCCACATAATATTTCAGCTTGTGCATAAAACGCTGTCTGAGCCTCTGCATGTTTGTGTTTCTTGGATTATGACCTGATCCATGGAGGGTAAAAAGAGGAAACATGCAGCTATCCCAATTTCGCATGCGTATGCCGCAGAGCCCAAATGTTTCATCCTGAATGTCGAAACACCAGCATGTCGGGCAAATATATGTGCATGTCCCGCAGTTTATGCAGGCAAAAGCTACATCTTCCCAAAAGGGGGCGTCAAAAAGATCAGTAGTTTTTTGGTCCTTTAATTTGTCTGTAGAAACAGATGCGATTATTGAATCTTCTGCTTTTTGTTTCATAGCTGCAATCATATTACCGCCAGTCTCGGCATCGGTCTCTGTTTCCCATCCGGCAGCCTTTAACAGGTTTTCACCCTTTGGAGAAATTATTTTTGCAAAAAAATGATCTCCCATATCTATAAGGAGAATATCAAGTCCATCTTCATGAAAAGGGCCGTTGCCGGCGGCTTGGCAGAAACATGTAGTCTGCGGGTTGTTACATGCAAGCCCGACAAAGGTGGTTGCCTCATAAGCCCTTGTCCAGTATATGTCCTTATATTCAGCGGTGTCGAAGTTGCGTTTGACCAACAAAAAAGCCGCTGCATCACAGGGTCTGATTCCGATTACAGCGCGTTGGGGATAATCCTTTTTTACCTCTTTCATGACATGATGATTATCTTTGTTTTCATCCAGACTATATTCAAGCATAACCTCAGACTGAGGATAAATAATCGATTTTGGTGAAAGAGTTGTGTTGAAATAATTTAAATCCGGCAATTCCCCCTTATTAAGCTCTTTAAACATATGAGAGCCATTATCCTTAACAGGGCCGAATAGCCGGTAAGATTCACTTAGCTTTTCAATATGTTCGGCCCAGTTTTTCTTGACAATTCTTATGATTTTCATGGCATGCCTAAATTCCTGAATCCGGATCATCAGGTTTGTATGTATCAAGAGGTGGACGTTCCTCAAGGGAGATGCCGGCTTCCCAACCATATAATTCAAAACAATCCTTTTCCAGTTTTTTT
>JASEIZ010000267.1 GCA_030017395.1 Desulfobacterales bacterium
CAGTCAACAAATGTCAATAAATCTTGACAATAAACAAAAAAGGATTTAGTTAGTTTTTTTTTTATTAAAAAATCAATATTTTTAATTTTGCAAGGGTTTCTTTATGCCGAAGTGGCGGAACTGGTAGACGCGCTAGGTTCAGGGTCTAGTGGGTGTATTCCTGTGGGAGTTCGAGTCTCCCCTTCGGCACCAACTATAAAGAATTAGCCATAATCTCAAAGGGTTGTGGCTTTTCTGTTTTGGCTGGTTGCGTATAGGTTGCGGATTGTTGCGAATTGTCAAGGCG
Source organism: Desulfobacterales bacterium (assembly GCA_030017395.1). GTDB lineage: Bacteria > Desulfobacterota > Desulfobacteria > Desulfobacterales > ETH-SRB1 > Desulfaltia. The sequence goes on from JASEIZ010000267.1 coordinate 287, forward strand.
ATTTACAGCCTTTCGGTTACTGCTTGGAATAAGGTGTCCATAAATATCAACGGTTATCTGAATGCTCGAATGTCCTAACTGTTCTTTAACGTAAACAGGGCTTTCGCCATTGCTCAGAAGCAGGCTTGCAAACGTATGCCTTGTGTCGTGCAGTCGCATATTTCTTATACCAGCCTTTTCCAGAACCCGCTTAAAGATACGCCGGATATAATTTTGTTCCATATATTCGCTATTACGGTGAAATATGGTCTCAATAGCTCCGCCTTTACCTGCTTTCAGACCTTCCTTTTTGCTTTTCTTGAAAAGCCCTTTCAGGTGAAATGTAAGCTGATCTGACATGTCAACACGTCTTGTCTTACCATTCCAATACCCCTCTTATATGACCTTTCAACACGGATAAAGTCGCTGTTAAAATCTATATCACTCCATTGTAATGCCAGTATTTCACCAAGCCTCATACCGGTACGGAAGGCGCACAAAAAGAAAGTGAAATGTTCAGGCCAATATGTTTGACAGGTTTCAAGAAATAGCTCGACTTCCTCTTGTGTCATGGGTTCTATTGTAATCTTTTTATTGCGTTCCAGCTTTAAACGTTTAAGGATACCTAAGACAGGGTTTGCCTCGATCAATTCTTCATCAACTGCATATTCCATAGGCCCGCTGATAACGTCACGGATAAGGCAAAGCATACTCCTGGATAATCCGTCTTTATTTTTCATTAAGATTAAATTTCGTATTTCCTTTCGCTTAATCTGATCAATGGGTTTATCACCCAGGAATGGATAAACATGCCTTGTCAGCATATCTCTGTATCTTTCATAGGTTGATTGCCTTCGTAATGGCTTTATGTAATCCTCAAGCCATAAAGTAGAGAAGTCCTTGAAAGACATTGTTTCCTGTTTCTTAGCCTGTAAATTGAGATCTCCAAGGGTTAATTTTGCCTCAATCTTTTTGGCAACCTCATTAGCAAGCCTTTTGTCTCTGCCGATCTTTTTGGATTTGCGTTTGCCCTGATGATCGATAAAGACCCACCATACACCTGACCCTTTTGGTCGTTGTCTTACTTTTACACTCATAAAAGTCCCTCACTTTCTCCCTGAAAGTTTACTCACGGGCAGGTGGCCAGGGTCACCACTCTTCGGCCTGCAATGCCTATCCCGTGAGAAGTTCAAATAAAAAATGCCTGACTCGTCCCAGGCACCCAAAGAAGTGCCCCCTGTTCCTCGCGGTAACAGGTGAGTCAGGCATGTTAGTAGTTGTTAAGTTTTTCATGTCTTTGGGCTTTTGGAAAATTAAGTTTGACTTTCTTACATAGTCTGCCTTTTGCTTATAATGAAAGTCAAGAACTTTTTTTGGCTTTACTTTTAACTATTTTTTTGTATATATGGAGGCATGAAAATGACCCTATCTTTTAAAGTAGATCCACAGTTAAAGGACGCCCTTCAGCAACTTGCCGATGAGGAAAACCGATCGCTTAGTAACTATGTTGTCACCGTCTTAATGAAACACCTTCAAGAGCACGGCATTGACTGGCGTAAGGAAAAGCCAAAGAAATAGAGGTTGCCGGCGGCAAGAAGAAGCTTGTGCCGACATCTGCACAAGCTTCAAGGGTACGAGACGAGCTTGCTAAACTTGCCAAAGTATCCCATGACACTATAGCAAAAGTTGAAACAATTCAGGAAAAAGCCACCGATATTTCATAGGTTCCTTTCACTTGGCAGCCGACTTCATGAGTGCTTCCATAACACCTGCCCTGTAAGGTTCCGGTAAGCTGTTCAATATTTCTTGCAAGATTTTCCCCTGCTGTGTTGCATCCTTCTCTCTGCCTAAAGTTCGTTCTATCCTTGCTGTCCACCCATCATATATTTGCTGAATCTTAGCGCCTTCTTCCTCGGTCTCAAACTTTTTTCCTTGCATGTAGGGGACTAACTCAGCCGGTGCCGCCATGGATTTCCCAAGGTATTCTTGATCAATCGAACTTAACAGATCGTCGTATAGCTCGCTTTTGATTGAGCTTGTCAATGATTTTGTCTCTAACATTTTTATCCACCTCCCCTATTGTTTGAAGTATTTCTGTTTGAAATTCCTGGACAGCTTTCATGTCATAAAGAGCTTGAAATATCTCTAACTGTAGCCTTAACTGTCCCCGTATCTCAGCCATAATTTTTAATTTCAAATCAGGCTTCCCCTCAAGCTCATCAAGAAGCCGGTTTGCTTGCTCATTAATTTTGTATAACTGGCCTACAGCATCTAATTCACGACTTACGATATTGTGTGCGTTTTCCAGAGCTACGTTTTTGACTACGCAAAGATTTAATTCTTTCCTGGCCTTGCTGATAGCGCTCTCTGTAACATTAAAAACTTG
>JASEIZ010000268.1 GCA_030017395.1 Desulfobacterales bacterium
GCATTGAATTTACTGGATTCCGGCTTTCGCCGGAATGACGGAAAAGAGAACTTTTTGACTTTTTACGAGATTGTCACTTATAATTATTAGCTTCTTTGTTTAAAACATAAAGCTCTTTATGTTTCAGAAATGAAGTCATCTGAATGCTCTCTTTGTTCAAGACCTGAACTTTCTAAAATAGTCAAAAGATATTGTCAAGCTGTCCTTCCTAACTGCATTCCCCTTTCCATAAGGGATAAAAACTGTTGAACCGCCCCGGTACCATCTTCCGGAGCTACGGGGCAGTCGCGACGCTAAGGGTTTTTTGTCGGATTAATTCTGTCTATGGATGAGGAGTGATTGCGATAATGGTAATCTGATTTTCCTTGGGACCGTAATACCAGAAAATTCTGTATGCCGCCGGTGTAGATTGTTCAGCATACGCCTCAAAAACCTTTTCTCCTTTAGGCCCCTTCAGGGTAGTAAATTCATGCGTCTGCAAACCGGGGTGTCTTGGATTAAGGGATAAAAACTCGATGGCCTTTTTTACAGCCTTATATCGTTTTGAAAGCCCCCGACTAATTTTGATTTTGTTGAGTTGTTCTCTAGCCTCATCCGTGTGAAATATATTAAACAATGGACAATCCTAAAGTTCGTTGATAGCGAGTTTTTTTATCTTCCCCTTCGCTGCTTGTTTTAAGCCCCTTTGAACGCTCTCAAGCACGTTTTTGTTTTTGTAAAGCCATGTTTCCGAAGCAGGAATGAGGTCAAGAACAGTCTTTAATCTGTTAAGCTCCTCCATATCGATAACAGCAGCCATTTTATGCCCCTCTGTATCAGTGATAAATTGTTCCACCTTAATGCGGTCATCCTTTTGCTTTGCTACTGCAGGCATATTATCCCTCCTTGAGTTAATTTAATAATGCAAAAGTCCTAAAATCACGCCAAAAATCAACCCATCTTTTTTTGAGGTGTCCTTCATAGAAATACATCCAGCCATAAAAATCAACAAATTTTATCCGTTCAACAAAAAATGCAGATAGTTTTTTTAGCATAAGAGCGTGTCAAAAAAAACATAGGAGGGGAAGAACTACGGGACATCAACTTTTAAACTTATATTTTATTTGGACAGGACAAGGCTTCGACTGAAGCTTCGCCCCTGCAAGTTTTACTGGATTTTACAGGATATTTTATTTTTTGTTTTCATAACTTTCCGGATGAAAGTGATGAAGAATAATCCCGCTGAAAGCGGGAGGTGCTAACCTCTCACAGGAAGCACAGAGGGATTTGTGTTGAAGGACACTTTCATCAAGTCTGGCTTGGCGTGGCATAAGTTTATTTATTGGACAGGATTAACGGGATCTTCGGGATTATCTTTTGATGATTGCAAAACAACAAAGACGGGAGACGATTGAAGGTTCTATGGTTTCGGCAATATCAGCTTGTGAAATATCCGAGCTAAGGGTTTCTTTGTCTTTATTCACCTGCAAGTTTAATCGCTGTTTTCATTATATCATCTGAAAGCCAGTATCCATTGTTCCGCAATTCTTTGATAAGCGTCCCAACACTTTCCACCAATCCTTTCTCTTTTGCTACTAATAACAAGCCTATTAATCCCGTGGTGAAAATATTCAGCCTTGCGGCGACCTCTCTTCCTGCACGATCATCAAGTAATAAAATCACATCGTTATCAAGCCGAGAGGCAAGTCCAATAGCTTGTTTTTCCCCTTCGCCCAAACCAGCAAGCTCAATTTTAGTGGCTTCTTCTACATCTATGTCTATCTTTACCATTATAAAGCTATTTAATGCTTGATCAATTTCTTTTGACTCCGGTCCGGTTTTTCCGAAAAGTTCTTTGTACACCATGGGAGGAATAATTACTTCATCGGCAATATTTTTAAGTAGAATAATTTTGCCGATTTTTGCCAAACCTATGATTGGTCCTGTATCCGAAACAATTTTCATTAGTTACTCGCTTTTCTCAAAGCTTCTATGTCTTTTTTTAATTCTTGTTCGATCTCGTCTGGTGGATAATTGAACACACTAACATTATATCTTCCACAAGTCTCCAAGAAATCAACCCGTGTCATACCAGCAAGTTCAGCCGCTTTACCAGACGAAACCTTACCAAGTTCGAACATTTTCAGTGCAGCCATCAAACGGATATGATATTCTAATTCTTTTTTAGTCATATGAACTGCAAGTTCAAATCCGCTTGGATATTTCATTTGTATCTCTTGTGTTTCCATGTGGCCACCTCCTTAAATTTGATTCGCATAGACGGAATAACGTTGGTAGTTTGTTGCTCTTTATAGCGATGAGGGTGATTTTTCAAGAACTTTTTGTGGGAATAGAGAGCTTTACATAACTCAAAATTTTTCTTATAATTTTATTTTCTCCAACTTCTTAAATTTAGGCTGGCACACTGTACTAATCAAACTCTGTTTTAGCAAAAATTTAATCACCTCATCCACACATTGCTGCAAATCGAGTTTGTCTGTCTCAACAATAAGTGAGGGATGTTCCGGCGCTATGGCCATTTAAAAGGTGTCGATCGGCAATAGAAACAGATGATGGCGATGGAAAAATATTATGCATGATGTTTTTTATCTTGAACCGCAAAGCTTGCTATATTGAAGTAAGCCTTGAATAAAAATTAAAAAGGCTA
>JASEIZ010000269.1 GCA_030017395.1 Desulfobacterales bacterium
CCGAAGTTTACAATATCCTTGATAGCGTGAAGGATGCTTTTCAAAAGGTGAACGCAGAGCTTTTCATTTCCATCGAGGCGCTTTTCAAGCACTATGAAACAATACTTGCCAAACTCAAAATTTCAAGCGAAAAATTGGGCGCTTTATCACGGCTCAATAATCTTACGGGCGCTGAAGTCGATATCTGGAGATGGATTCAGCTACACTATGCGCTTTCCAGAAAAACGGCTGTTGATTCATTGAATAAGGATGATCTCGATGCCTTCAATAGACTCAGGCATAAACAGGTTGAACACAAAAACGACCTTCGGATGAAAAATCTCAACAACTTTCTGGGGGATGTCGCCAGGATCAAAGCCTCTTTTGCCGGCGGGAAAAGGCTGACAACTATGCAGGCCAGGGTACTCCTGGAAAACGTATCAGGAATCATTGCCGAACCCGACATGATATCAAGACACTTTCCGATGGATGAAGACCTGATCGATCTTCTTGTCATTGACGAGGCGTCGCAGGTCTCTATTGCCGAGTCGATCTCCCTTATCCTGCGGGCAAAGCAGGTAGTTGTTTTTGGTGATGAATACCAGTACGGCGCTGTCGGCGCAATTAACGTGAGCTCAAAATATTCTGCCGCATATTTCAGGGACATCATAAATGCCTATCAGGGCGATTACAATGCATCTGCAACAGATCAGGAGGTAAATGAGCTGATTGAAGAGGTTTCCAAAGAGATAGATGAGGATGAGCAGGAAGCTGAACAGGCATTGCGTCCGCAGGAGGATAACGCAGGCGCAGTCCTGTGGCTCAAAACCTTCAATATCCGCACTTCAACACTCAGTTTTGCCAGAGCCATTGCAAATTACACCACTTCTCTCCGTGAGCATTACCGGAGTTTTCCTGAAATCATAGATTATTCTAATGAATTCTTCTACAAGCCCGCCCTGCTCGATCTCAGCATCAACCGGATACGCACCAAACCGATAGGCGAAGTCTTGCAGTTTATTCCCGTAGAAACCAGAGGGAATTCCGGCAGCAATGTAAACTATGATGAAATAGATGCCATTATTCACAATCTGGACAGCCGTATCAAAAACGGTTTTAAGGGAAGCGTAGGCATTATCACCTCTTTCCGTGAACAGCAGGCGAGAATGGAGCAGACTATAAACGAAAAACTCAATATGCCGGAACTGAAGAAAAACCATGATCTGGCTATATGGTTTGTCGCAGATGTGCAGGGCGAAGAGCGCGATATCGTTTACTATTCCCTTGTGGAAGACAGCAAGTACGGCAACGCTAATTTGCGGAACATTTATCCGGTAATCGGTGGCACAGCAGATGATATCAGAAAATTAAAGATGCAGAGGCTCAATGTGGGGTTCAGCCGTGCCAGGGACACAATGGTATTTGTGCACAGCATGCCGGTTAATGACTACAGTAAAACCAGGCTTGGTGATGCTTTAAAGCATTATGACAAGCTTCTTGACGAAAACAAAAAGAATGATTTTTTCATCGAAGACACGGCAATTTTCGAATCACCGCCGGAAAAAGATCTCTATAGCCTTCTGATCAGCACGAACTTTGTGAAAACGCACAGAGAGCATGTGAAAATCATTCCCCAGTTCAAGATCGGAGAATACATCAGGGCAGAATACGCAAGGCAGATACCGAAATACAGGGTGGATTTTCTCATGACCTTTTCAAAAGGCGGCAAAGAACAGGCACTGATCCTGGAATATGACGGCGTGGAATACCATACAAAAAACCCCGACATTGTGACCAAACATAATTTTTCCCAGGAGTATCTTGATTATGACATCAGCCGCCAGATAGAGCTTGAAAGTTACGGCTACCGGTTTTTGAGGCTGAACAAGTTCAACCTGAGGCCGGAACAGGAGAGCGAAACAAAGACGGATGTGTTGGACAAGTTTTTAAGCAAAACCTTTGCAGTTGAATGATACGGGTTGAGAACGCCGTTACGGTTAACGCCGGCTTGACCATTCTTTACTGGCAGATCGGCAGCCGGATTCGGCATGATATTTTGAAGGAAAAACGGGCAAGATATGGCGAAGAAATTGTTGCTACGCTGTCGCAAGAATTAACCGACGATTATGGCAATAATTTTAATGAAAAAAATCTTCGCAGGATGATTGAAGCTCCCCGCCGCAAGCAGCGGGGAATGCGCTCGCTGTTCAGTTCAATTTGCCGAGGTCTTTCCAGATAAAGAAATTGTCGTATCACTGATACGACAATTGAGTTGGACCCATTTTATCGCCCTTATCCCTCTTAAAGATGATCTCCAGCGTGATTTCTATGCCGAAATCTGTCGGGTGGAACGGTGGAGTGTCCGCACTTTGCGGAAAAAATTGATGGGATGCTTTATGGCTGAACTACCGAAACGCGAACTGCTGGAGCAGAAGTTTCACAAAGCGGGTGAATTGGCGTGGAAACGTCTGGAGGCAAAACCTGCATGGTGCAACACAGAATACAAATGATATCAGGGGCAAACAAAAAAATCCTCGACAAATTAGACAAACACTGAACTCTACGGCCATTGGCGGCGAAAAAAACCACAAAGGAAAATCAATATTGATGGTCTCGTAAAAAGTCTTGAAATCGTCATGCCGGACTTGATCCGGCATC
>JASEIZ010000026.1:0-1308 GCA_030017395.1 Desulfobacterales bacterium
CCATAATTCTCATCTACCTTCTGTTTTTTTCAACCGTGAACCGATAACTGTAAACCGTGAACGGTTATAGATATATTTGGCATAACTATTGCTGAATATGATAATCAGGAACTTTGAAATACCTTTTCCGCTCAAGCGGGATTTGAGTTCAAGGAAAGCAAGAAATTAAGAGGTCTTGAAGATGTACTCAAAACCAAACAATGAGGATAAAAATAACAAGCTTGAAGAAAAGCCGCGTGTTTTATTGGTAGATGATGAACCGAACATTCTGCGGGCTATGTCTTTAGTGCTCAAATCAAAGTTTGATGTTACAATGGCAACAAGCGGTAATAAAGCAATTGAAAAAATCCGGCAGGGCATGGATTTTGATGTAATTTCATTGGACCTGCAAATGCCAGGATTGTCAGGCCTTGAATCGCTCAAAGCTGTAAAACAATTGAGTCCTTCTACAGAGGTGTTATTCGTTACAGCCCATTCAGATGTTGAATCGGCAAAAGGAGCTCTCAAATTTGGAGCTTATGATTACATTAACAAACCATTCAATAATGCTGAATTAATTGCAGCATTCTGTAAAGGTGTGAAACGCAGAAGCAATGCAGTTGGAACAAAAAAAACCAAAGAACAGTTTGAGTTTGTCAAGACACAATTGATACAGTCAGAAAAATTCTCCGCTATCGGACAACTTCTGTCCGGGGTTGCTCATGAATTAAATAACCCCTTGTCCGCGGTTATTGGTTTTTCAGAACTTCTTATTATAAAGGAATGCTCGCCCGATATAACCAGAAACTATCTTGAAAAAATAAACAAAAACTCTTTGCTTTGCAAAAATATAGTACAAAAGCTGCTTTTATTTTCCAGAAAAGAGGAACCGAAACTAAAATATATACAGATCAATCAAGTTATTGAAAGCACCATAGATATTAAACAGTATGATTTCAAAGTAAGTGATATTCAGGTGGTCAGGGAATTAGCAGATAATATGCCTAATACAATGGCTGACTTCTACGAACTCCAGCAAGTATTTCTGAATATAATCAATAACGCGCACCAGGCAATGAAAATGGATACAGAGGCAGGAACGCTTACCGTTAAAAGTGAGTTTGATAAAAAAACAATACGCATAAGTTTTCTTGATACTGGCCCCGGTATCCCCCAAGAAAATCTCCAGAAGATTTTTGAACCGCTTTTTACCACAAAAAAAAGAGGAGAAGGCACGGGGCTCGGTTTAAGTGTTTGCCATGAAATCATCAAAAAACATAATGGGGATATTTTTGTGGCCAGCAACAAACAAAAGGGAGCTTGCTTCGT
>JASEIZ010000026.1:1318-14933 GCA_030017395.1 Desulfobacterales bacterium
TGCTTCGTAATAGAGCTTCCTATTGTTGACCGGCGCTCATAAGCTGCGCAGAACGTAAGACAGTATTCCTCCATGCCTGTAGTAACTAAGCTCTATTGAAGAGTCGATCCTGGCGGTAACTACAAATTCGATCTTTTTGCCGTCTTTCCGATTAGCGCAAACCAAAAGTTTTTTTCCGGGCTTTAGTTCATTTTTAATACCTATTATATTATATAGTTCGGTTCCATCCAGTTGAAACGATCCGGCATTTTCACCGGATTTGAACTCGAGAGGTAAAACACCCATGCACACAAGGTTGCTCCTGTGTATCCGCTCGAAACTTTCAGCAATTACCGCTTTAACTCCAAGCAAAGCGGTTCCTTTGGCTGCCCAGTCCCGAGAGCTGCCGGCGCCGTAGTCGCTGCCTGCCATAATCAGGAGCGGTGTTCCTTGCTTTTGATACTGCATGGCTGCTTCATAGATGGACATTTTTTTCCCTTCCGGCAAACAGATAGTCCATCCGCCCTCGATGCCGTGCACAAGCCTGTTTCGAAGACGGATATTGCTGAATGCGCCCCGCAACATAATTTCATGGTTCCCGCGCCGAGATCCGAATGAATTAAAATCCAAAGGCTTCACGCCATGCTCAGTAAGATATACGCCGGCTGGACCGTCAGCAGGGATTGCTCCCGCAGGGGAAATGTGGTCTGTTGTAACGCTGTTTCCAAGAAGCGCCAGAATTCTTGCTCCATTGATATCATGAGGATTTGAAACCTCACGCGTTATTTTCTTAAAAAAAGGCGGCTCTTTGATATAAGTTGATTTTGAATCCCATTTGTAAATTGCTCCTTCAGGAGTCGAAATAGATTTCCACAGGTTTGTCCCTTCAAATACCGCTTTGTATGCTTTTCTGTATATTTCCGGTTTTATGGTCTTTTTAACAACCTTTTTAATTTCCTCCTTGTCCGGCCATATTTCACGCAAATATACAGGCTTGCCGCTGGAATCGATCGACATGGGTTCTTTTTCAAAATCAATATCCACCTTTCCTGCAATGGCGTAAGCAATAACCAGTAGCGGAGATGCGAGAAAGTTGGCCCGTGTCAAAGGAGAAACTCTTCCTTCAAAGTTACGGTTGCCACTTATCACGGATGCAGCCACAAGGTTGTGCTCCCTTATAGTGCTCGCCACAGATTCCAAAAGAAGTCCGCTGTTGCCGATACAGGACGCGCATCCATAAGCAACAAGGTTGAAGCGCAAAGCATCAAGATATTGTATCAGTCCTGCAATCTTAAGATATTCTGTGACCACCTTGGAACCGGGTGCCAGGCTGGTTTTAACCCATGGTTTGGTACAAAGTCCGCGTTCAACAGCGTTTTTTGCCAGCAAACCTGCTCCAACCATAACAGAAGGGTTTGAGGTGTTAGTGCAACTTGTTATTGCCGCTATAACCACACAACCATCACCGATACTAAATGTATTCCCGTCAATGCTGATCTCAACAGGTTTTGCGCTTTGCTGATTTGCAAAACTGTTACTTGCAAATGAGTCATTAAGACCATTAATAAAACTCTTTTTCATTTTCAAAAGGGAAATCCGCTGCTGAGGACGGCTTGGGCCTGCCAGGCTCGGTTCTATACCGCTCATATCCAGATGGATAGTATCGTTGTAAATTGGATCTGACATTTTCTCGGTTCTGAAAAGGCCCTGGGTTTTGCAATAGTTTTCAACAAGAGCAATATTTTTTTGTGATCGACCCGATAGACGAAGGTACTTGATTGTTTCATCATCTACAGGGAAAAAACCCATGGTTGCTCCGTATTCCGGAGCCATATTGGATATTGTCGCCCTGTCTTCGCAGCTCAGGCTCTTTACGCCGGGCCCGTAGAATTCAACAAATTTGCCGACCACCCCTTTTTTTCGAAGCAGCTCGGTTATGGTAAGCACAAGATCCGTGGCCGTGGCTCCGCCAGGAAGACTGTTGGTCAGACAACATCCGACTACCCGGGGAGTAACAATAGAACAAGGGTTGCCAAGCATCACGGCTTCGGCTTCAATACCACCGACGCCCCAGCCAAGAACACCGATTCCATTAATCATGGTGGTGTGTGAATCAAGGCCTACAAGGCTGTCCGGAAAAGCGATCGTTTGCCCATTTTCTTTCTTTGTGAATATTACTCTTGCAAGGTATTCCAGATTAACCTGATGAATAATGCCTGTTGCCGGAGGCACTACATTAAAATTTTTAAAATTTTTCTGCCCCCAGCGCAAAAAGGCATAACGCTCTGAATTACGTTCAAACTCCTTTTTAACATTATACTCAAAAGATCTCGCAGAACCAAAAGAATCAACTTGAACCGAGTGATCAATTACCAGTTCAACGGGGATATTAGGATTGATTCTCATGGGATCGATATTAAGTCGATTTGCGGCATCTCGCATGGCAGCCATATCAACAAGAGCCGGAACCCCTGTAAAATCCTGAAGCAGGATTCTGGCAGGCATGAAAGGAACTTCGTTGTTTCCAGGAATCTTTAGATTCCATCTCGCCGTGTTTTCTACATCATCGGCGTTTACGACAATACCGTCTTCATTCCTGAGCAGGTTTTCCAAAAGTATCTTTATACAAAAAGGAAAATAATCAATATCGGCAAAACCTGAACCTGCAATTTTTTTCAGATCATAGTATACAAAATGGCCATCAGATGTGTCGAGAATCGACCTTGTTCCAAAACTGTTTTTGCATGCTGTCATATCTTTTCCTTAAATGTAGCTGTTCACGGTTCAACGGTTCACAGTTCACGGTTGAACTGAACAGCGAGCGCATTCCCCGCTGCTTGCGGCGGGGAGCTTCAATAGCCCTATAAAGCTTCGCTTTACCTTTGACTATTGGCTATTAACCATTGGCTAAAGGTGGCAATAGTGGCGCATGTTATGTTTCACCCAATGGGTGAAAAGGACTAATCTGAGTATTGTGTTATAAAGTTAAGGATATTAGCAGACTATAACCTTTGAACCCTGAACCCTGAACCTGAAACCGATCATTTTAAATATATATTGAAAACTAAAAAATACCAATCGTCAATTGAAATTTGACAATAATATTTTAGCTGTTTCTTTCTTTTATTCTTGACAAAATTTTGCGGGTTGTCTATAAGCTCAAACTTAAAATCACACCTTAAATGATTATAGATGCTTATTTTCATGTGTTATATTAATTAAGGAACAATACTGAGAATGAGGCTAAACGATTTACTGGAGCAAAAAAAGGCCGCAATTGTTAAACAATGGTTTAATATGGTGGTTAATACTTATTCTCTCGACACCTCTCAGTTTCTCAAGAATCAGAAAGATCCTTTTGCCAATCCTGTTGGAAATACCATTTCGCAGGGGCTTGAACCTTTGTTTAATGAATTAACCAAACAAATGGATCAAAACACAATAATATCGTTTTTGGAGCCTATCCTCAAAATCAGAGCTGTCCAGGTAATGTTTTCTCCTTCACAAGCTGTTTCCTTTATCTTTTCTTTAAAAGAAACCATTAGAAAAAATTTAGAAAAAGAAATTTGCGACAATAAGGTTTTAAATGAGTTAATGCTGTTCGAGTCAAAGATCGACGAAATGGCATTAATGGCGTTTGATATTTTTATGAAATGCAGGGAAAAAATTTACGAAATTAAGGCAACAGATGAAAGAAACAGAACTTTCAGGGCATTTGAAAGGGCTGGACTGGTAGCAGAAAGCCAAGAAGATAGACTGTGCGATTAATTTTAAATACATATTTTAATATATTTTGGGCTACACAGCGAGGTAATGTTAAATGAATTCAAAGTACATGTTTTCCCTCATAGCGGTTATTGTGCTGATTTCGCTAGCCTATGTGGGAGTTGAGGCGGCAGGACTTCAGGTTATCTTTGGCATCGTTATACCTTATATGGCCGTACTCATCTTTATCGTGGGGTTTATATATCGTGTAATGGACTGGGCGAGTTCACCTGTTCCATTCCGTATTCCCTCTACATGTGGCCAGCAGAAATCTCTCCCATGGATCAAACATTCTAAGATAGACAATCCGTTTACTGCAGGCGGCGTAATTGTGCGGATGTTCTTTGAAATACTTTTTTTCCGCTCATTATTCAGGAATACCAAATGCAGAATAAATGAAGGAGCTAAAATCTCATATATATGGGAAAAGTGGTTGTGGCTTGCGTCATTGGCATTCCACTATTCTTTCCTTACCGTGCTGATAAGGCACCTGCGGTTTTTTCTTGAGCCTGTGCCTGTATGTTTGCAGTTGCTGGAGAATGTCGATAGTTTCTTCCAGGTCGGTTTGCCCGGGCTTTTCCTGTCCGGCGCAGTTCTTTTGGCCTCTGTAACCTTTTTGTTTTTAAGAAGAATCTATATCCCGCAGATAAGATATATTTCTCTTGCCGCAGATTTTTTTCCGCTTTTTCTTATTATCAGCATAGCTACTACCGGCATTCTCATGCGTTATTTCACAAAGGTGAACATTGTAGGCGTTAAAGAGTTTGCGATGGGTTTTGCGACACTTCATCCAACTGTGCCTGATGGTATAGGAAGCCTTTTTTATGTCCACCTGTTTCTTGTAAGTGTTCTTTTTGCATATTTCCCTTTCAGCAAACTCATGCATATGGGAGGTATATTTTTGAGCCCTACCAGAAATCTGCCGAACAACAACCGTGCTGAAAGACATATCAACCCCTGGAATCCCTCTGTCAAGATTCATACATATGAAGAATATGAAGATGAATTCAGGGAAAAAATGATAGAAGCTGGACTTCCAGTGGAAAAGGAGAGCTAATGGCTGCACTTCCCAAATCAGATGAATTGTTTTCGAAGATTAATTATAAACCTCCACAAAGTGGATGGATGGATACTCCTGCAGTACTTAGAGACGGGATGTTTTGTTATGCCGCTAAACCGAAAAGCGTTGAAACACTTAACCTTCCCTATCCCAGGGAATGGAATCCTAAAAATGAGGACTGGCTGCTTCCAGAAAACTGGAAAGAGATAATTTATGAAGGGATGAGGGATCGGCTGAACCGGTTTAGAACCTTCAAAATTTTCATGGATATCTGTGTGCGGTGCGGAGCATGCGCCGACAAATGCCACTTCTTTATCGGAACAGGCGACCCGAAAAATATGCCGGTTCTCAGGGCCGAACTTATACGATCTGTATATAGAAATGATTTTACAACATTCGGAAAAACACTGGGAAGGCTTGCAGGCGCGAGGCCACTCACTTTAGATGTTTTGAAAGAATGGTGGTACTATCTTTTCCAGTGTACTGAATGCCGGCGTTGCTCGGTCTTTTGTCCATACGGTATTGATACTGCCGAAATCACTATTATCGGCAGGGAGCTGCTTAATCTTCTCGGCCTTAACATCGACTGGATAGCAACACCTGTTTCAAATTGTTATAGGACAGGAAATCATATGGGGATTCAGCCGCATGCATTTAAAGATATGCTTGATTTCTTTGTCGATGAAATTGAAGAGGTAACCGGGGTAAGAGTAGAGCCTCAATTTAACAAAAAAGGCGCTGATATTCTGTTTATTACCCCATCCGGTGATGTATTTGGCGATCCAGGCACATATACCGCGATGGGATATTTGATATTACATCACTATTTAAAGGTTAAATACGGGCTTGATATCACATGGAGCACGTATGCTTCAGAGGGAGGAAACTTTGGCTTTTTCACTTCCAATGAAACAATGAAACGGCTTAACGCAAAAATGTATGCCGAAGCTAAAAGGCTGGGAGTAAAATGGATTCTTGGAGGAGAGTGTGGGCATATGTGGCGGGTTATAAACCAGTACATGGGCACCATGAACGGCCCTGCCGATTTTCTCGAAGAACCGGTCAATCCGATAACAGGCACCAAGTTCGAGAATGCCAAATCCACCAAGATGGTTCATATCATTGAATTTACTGCCGATCTTATCAGACACGGCAAACTTGATCTTGATCCGAGCCGTAATGATCATTTAAAGGTTACATTCCATGATTCCTGTAATGTTGCCAGAGGCATGGGGATGTTTGATGAGCCAAGATATGTTATAAAAAATGTGTGCAATAATTTTTATGAGATGCCAAGAAACTGTATAAAGGAACAGACATTCTGCTGTGGAAGCGGGTCAGGCCTGAACGCAAGCGAAGATATGGAATTGCGGCTTGCCGGAGGTCTGCCGAGGGCTAATGCCGTAAAATATGTTCATGATAAACACGATGTGAACATGCTGGCGTGTATATGCGCAATTGACAGGGCTGCACTTCCGCCGCTAATGGACTACTGGGTCCCGGAAGTTAGTGTTACAGGCACTCACGAGATGGTAGCCAATGCTCTGATCATACCCGGAGAAAAGGAAAAAACCGTTGACCTGCGTGGAGAAGAACTGCCGGGCAAATAGAGCGATACTGATGGATATTAAATGCGACCTGGTTTTTCAGATTGGTACTGGATGGCTGATTCAGCATTAATGGAGGGTGAAGTGGATGAATGATAAAAGCAAAATCATCGCCGGTTTAATAATTTTTGTTATATTTATAACATTCCCTTTTTGGTATAATATGGGAAAAGCAGCTCCTGTTCCCGAACCAAAACTGACAGACAAGGCAAAACTCGAAAAAGAATGCGTTGAGCCAAAACAGTTTATGAAGGTAGAGCACATGCAGATACTTGATGTCTGGAGAGAATCTGTTGTAAGGAATGCCAGCAGGACTTATGTGAGCAAAACAGGCAAAAAATTTAATATGAGTCTTGCCAGCGGAGATGATTCATGTATTGGATGCCATTCCAGCAAGGTTGATTTTTGTGATAAATGCCACAATTATGCATCTGTAAGACCTTACTGCTGGACTTGTCACATAGAGCCGCCAAAGGAGAAGAAGTAATGGAAAACAGCAGAAGAAGCTTCTTGAAAATAGCTGGTATTTCAGCACTTGGTTTAGGGACAAAGCCTGTTCTGAATGTATTTGCTTCTGGTGAAAACAGCGAAAAGCGTGAAGCTGAAATCCAGAAAAATCCAGCTGCTTTAAAAGCAAAAAGATGGGCTATGGTTATAGATACCAGAAAGTACGAGTCAGAAGAGGACCTCAAGCCGATTGTTGAGGCTTGCAACAAGATCCATAATATCCCTAAACATACAAACAAAAGACACGAAATCATGTGGATATGGTTTGACGAATTTAAATATGTCTTTACAAACCAGGAGCATGAATTTGTTGATGACAGGGTAAAACATTTGCCATTTCTGGTGCTTTGTAATCATTGTGAAAAACCCGCATGTGTTAGAGCCTGTCCGACCAAGGCAACCTTTAAGCGAGATGACGGAATTGTTTTAATGGACTTTCATCGCTGCATAGGGTGCAGGTTTTGCATGGCTGCATGCCCCTATGGATCGAGAAGCTTCAATTTCAGAGATCCACGTCCTTTTATCAAGGAGGAAAACAAAGAATTCCCCACAAGGATGAAAGGTGTTGTGGAAAAGTGCAATCTTTGCGCTGAAAGACTGGCTGTTGGGAAAATGCCGGCTTGTGCGGAAGCATCAAACGGAGCAATCGTTGTTGGGGATATTTACGATTCTGAGTCTGAAGTCAGAAAATTATTGAAAAATAACTATGCAATTCGTCGAAAACCGGAGCTTGGCGCAGGACCGGCCATTTATTACATAGTATGAGGTTATTATGCTTGAATTAGCGATTAAAGGTAGCAAAAAATACTGGGTTTGGATTCTGGGCTTGCTGACAATTATCGGTATAGCTTTTATTGTATATTTGTGGCAGCTCGACTTCGGCCTTGGAATTACAGGTATGAGCAGAGACGTTTCATGGGGTTTTTATATTGCTCAGTTTACATTCCTTGTCGGGGTTGCAGCAGGGGGTGTTATGGTGGTTCTTCCATACTACCTTCATGACTATAAAGCTTTCGGCAAGATTACTATTTTGGGTGAGTTTCTGGCTATAGCGGCTGTAATAATGTGTCTATTATTTATTATCGTAGATCTTGGCCAGCCGATGCGTCTTTTAAATGTTTTGTTATATCCTACACCGAATTCCGTTCTTTTCTGGGACATGATAGTTTTAAACGTGTATCTTTTGTTGAATATAATTGTAGGTTGGAATGTGCTTGAGGCAGAACGGAATAATGTGCATTATCCAGTCTGGATAAAGGCACTTGCAATTTTTTCTATCATATGGGCGCCTGCCATACATACAGTAACAGCATATCTTTATTGCGGTTTGCCCGGCAGAGGATTCTGGCTGACTGCTATACTTGCTCCGAGATTTCTTGCCTCAGCATTTGCAGCGGGTCCTGCATTATTAATTCTGCTGGCTCTTATTATCAGGAGAACAACAAAGTTCGATCCTGGAAAGGAGCAGATTCAGTCGCTTGCTAAGATTGTTACATATGCAATAATAATCAATGTGTTTTTCTTTCTTTGTGAAGTCTTTGTCGTATTTTACAGCAGAATACCGAGTCATATGTCTCATCTGCAGTACCTCTTTTTCGGGTTTCACGGACACGGGGCATTAGTACCATGGATGTGGCTGTCAATTACGCTTATGGTTACAGCGATTGTTCTCCTTGTTATTCCCGCAACCAGAAAGAACGAGACCGTCCTTGCTGGTGCCTGTGTGTGTGTTTTTGCCGGCACATGGATTGATAAAGGACTCGGAATGATTTCAGGCGGATTCGTGCCGAACCCGCTTCATCATGTTACCGAATATATTCCAACAGTACCAGAGGTCGTTATAGCTCTCGGTGTTTGGGCAGCAGGATTTTTTGTATTAACCCTGCTTTTCAAAATTGCTGTAACTGTTAAGGAAGAGGTCTCCGGGGTATAAAAATATAGTAGCCGTTCACGGCTTGAAACTTGAAACATGAAGGCCAAATTTCTAATTTCTAATTTCAAAGATAATATAAAATGCAAAAAAGGGTTCATTATTTATGAACCCTTTTTTGTATTTTAATTAGCTTTAAGCTTTTTAACAGGTTAATTATTTGCCGAACCGATGTTTGCCGCAGAAGATGTATAATCCGGAACCTTTGGCAAGACACGCCAGGGTCATATTTAGTTTTGTTGCAATTTCTACGGCAATGGAAGTGGGACGCGACATTGCAAGCATAATAGGAATTCTTGCCCTTGCAGCCTTCTTGACAAGTTCATAACTGATACGGGAAGAAAGGATAAGGAGGGATGCCCTGTTGAGTGTATTGTCCAAAAAGAGCTTTCCGATAGCCTTATCAACAGCGTTGTGCCGGCCGACATCCTCAGCGACAGATAACAACTCAAAATCTGAATTATAAAGGGCAGCGGCATGGGCTGCATGTGTATCAGAACGCAAGGGTTGATGACGGGGGAGCTCTTCAAGACAATTTACGACTGATTTGACATCTATTATAATTCCATCTGTCATGGGAGGAATACTTTGATAAAAATTGTCAACTGTATTCTTGTTCTGACCTTTAAGAAGATGGGATATTTTATTTTTTCTTGATTCGCTCAGGGTAACGGCAACCACATTGGTATCTGCATCATCTTTAAATGATAGTGATGTTAAATCATCAGGGATATCAACAAGTTCTTCATAAAGGCTGAAACCGGCTACATGCTGAAGTTCATCGCCTGGTGTGCGCATAATAATACAGTATGGTTTCCCTTGAACCAGGATTGACAAAGGCTGTTCATTAATAAGTTTGTGTTGCGCTAAAATTGTGTTTTTTTTATCAATAAAAACAACCTGATGATTTAAAAAAGTATTCAACAAGACCTCCTTGCGTAAAATATAATTTAAAATTTTTTACTTGACAAAATAGTTTAATAATAGAAAATCAGTATTTTATTAATTGAAGGTTTCATAATAAGTCAAATGTTTAATTTTGATGAACTCGTAAAAAGTCGAAAAACGTCCTTTTTAGTCATTCCGGCGAAAGCCGGAATCCAGTTTATTCAAGTACTTACGAAGCCTCTGGACTCCGGTTTTCACCGGAGTGACGACTTTTTACGATTTCATCAGGTGAATAACAGATGAAAAAAAGTGAAAAGACATCAGAGAAGAAAAAGTCTTCCAAAGAAACCGGCAGGAAAGGAACAATGACATGGATCTGTATGATATTCTTTGTTTCCGCATGGATGTTTGTGCTTGGTATCTTTGTGGGAAGAGGAACGGCTCCGATAAAATTTGATGTCGAGAACCTTCAAAAGGAGCTGGCCGCCTTAAAAGAGGCTGTTGTTAAAGAAGGGCGTGAGAAGTTTAAAACCGACAGGGACACTGCAAACGCCAAAATGGAGCTTGGCTTTTATGAGGCGTTGAAAGAGACCGGATCGGGCGTGCGGCATGAGGTTAAGCGGCCTGTGCCCCAAAAAACAGTAGCGCCTCAGAAAAACGCAAAAACCATGACGGCACAAAAGGTTGAAAAATCTGCTTCAAGCAGCAAACAGACTAAGGCCGAGGCAGACGCTGGCTTTACGATCCAGGTTGCGTCTTTAAAAGACATGAAGGTTGCTGTCGAACTGGCGGAAATGTTAAAGAAAAAAGGATATCAGGCATATATGGTTTCAGTTAAAATACCGGATAAGGGCGACTGGCACAGAATCAGAATAGGGCATTTTAAAAACAGACCAGATGCCGCCGACACTTTAGAAAAGCTGAAAAAGGATAAATATAGACCGATAATTATTAAAGAATGATTTACCACAGAGCTCACGGAGACCACATAGAAAAACACTTAATTTTTTTTATCCTTCGTGTTCTTAGTGGTAAAATAAAAATATTTTATAAATAATCTTCTGTGGCCTCTGTGGCCTCTGTGATCTCAGTGGTTAATGATTGTAGAAAGGATAAATTATATCATGAAAATAACTAAAGACGAAGTCGTTCACACGGCAGAGCTTGCCCGTCTTGATCTGGATGAAAACTCTATCAACAGATTTGCGGAACAGATAGGCGATATACTCGAATATGTTGACACTCTAAACAGTGTTGACACCGAAGGCGTTATCCCGACTTCTCATGCTATTTTTCTGTCCAATGCTTTCAGGGAAGACAAGGTAAAAGAATCTATAGGCGCAAATAAAGCCCTTGCAAATGCTCCTGAAAACAAAGACGGAAATTTTATAGTTCCCAAGGTGATAACTTAGTGAAAGGTAAGAATTTATCACATGCGCACAGAAAGCGCAGATTTTTTCCTGTTTGTTGTGAAAAAACATAATAAAAATTTCAGGGAGGAAAAATGTCTGTTGAATCAACTGTTCTGGAAATTGCAAAAGCCGCGAGATCTGCTTCGATGGAGATGGCAAAATGCCCGTCAGTTAAAAAAAACGGGGTTCTTCTCTCAATCGCTTCTAAAGTCGAAAAAGAAGCTTCATATATAAAGGAAGAAAACAAAAAGGACATTTTGCGCGCGAAGGAGATGGGACTTTCAAATGCAATGATCGATAGGCTTGCCGTATCCGATTCAACCATAAAATCCATGGCTGACGGGCTGAGAGAAGTGGCGCAGCTTGACGACCCTGTCGGTTCCATGAGCGAAACATGGATAAGACCCAACGGCTTGCAGGTGGCGCGTATGCGCATACCTTTGGGCGTTATCGGCATAATTTACGAGTCCAGACCAAATGTTACCATAGATGCCGCCGGCCTTTGTCTGAAAGCCGGAAATGCGGTTATACTTCGCGGCGGTTCCGAGGCGTTTCATTCCAATCAGGCGTTAGCCGGAATTATAGGCATCACTCTTCTTGAAAACGGTCTCCCTGAGGCAGCGGTTAATATCATACCGGTTAGAGACAGGGCTGCCGTCAATGCGCTGTTAAAACAGGAGGAATTTGTTGATCTTATTATACCGCGTGGTGGCGAGAGCTTGATTCGCTTTGTCGTGGAAAATTCAAAGATACCTGTATTAAAACATTATAAAGGCGTCTGCCATGTATATGTTGATGATGGCGCGAATCTGTCCATGGCTGAAGAGATCTGTTTCAACGCGAAGGTTCAGCGCCCCGGCGTATGCAATGCCATGGAGACAATGCTTGTTCATAAATCAGTGGCCCAAAAATTTTTGCCGGCTATGGAAAAACGCTTCGTTAAAGCCGGGGTTGAAATCAGGGGCTGCCCTGAAACATGCCGCATCCTGCCAAAAGCGGTAAATGCAACCAAAGAGGACTGGCCTGCCGAATATCTGGATCTTGTTATTGCCGTCAAGGTTGTTGATGATATGGATCAGGCCATCGCGCACATGGCAAGATACGGTTCCAGTCATACCGAAGCCATTGTCACAACGGATTATAATAGAGCAAGGCGTTTTATCCGCGAGGTGGATTCTTCGGTTGTTCTTGTAAATGCTTCAACACGCTTCAACGATGGAGGACAGTTAGGATTAGGCGCTGAAATCGGCATAAGCACTTCCAAGCTGCATGCTTTCGGGCCGATGGGCGTGAAAGAGCTTACAACAACCAAGTTTGTAGTTTTCGGAGACGGGCAGATAAGGCTTTAGGTAATGCATATAGGACTTTTTGGCGGTACATTTAATCCGATTCATAATGGACATCTAAAAGCTGTCGAAGAAGTGCAAAAAGGGTTTTCTTTAGATGAAATCTATCTTATTCCATCCGCCCTTCCCCCGCATAAAGAGCAAAAAAATCTCGCTGACGCAAAAAACCGCATGGAGATGATATCCCTTGCCTTTGCAAGCCGACCCGCTCTTATGAAATCGGTCACTGTTTCCGATGTAGAGCTGAAACGTTCAGGGCTTTCTTATACAATCGATACCGTCCGCCATTTCAAATCCATATTGCCTGAAAACAGCCGGCTTTATCTTATCTTAGGCCTCGATGCTTTCCTTGAGATAGACACTTGGAAATCTTATATGGATATTTTTGAGCTTGCCTCCTTTATTATAATTCCCAGGCCCGGGACGGAAAGCTCCGGCAGGTCAGGCGTCTTAGAATCTATCGGGAATTATCTAAAAAAGAGCATATCACACGGTTATAATTATTCCTTTTCACAATCATGCTATATACATCCCGACAAACAGCCTGTGTTTTTCTTTGATGTAAGCTCGATGGATATTTCATCGACAAAAATACGCAAACTTGTCAATCAGGGCATGTCTATTAAATCTTTGGTTCCTGAAAAGGTGGAAGAATTTATTAAAACAAAAGGACTTTATATATGACCAATGATGTTCATGGGCTTCTTGCTGATTACGTCAAAGCAGTTACGAAGAAAAAGGCGATCGATCCCGTGGTTCTTGATGTCCGGGGACTGACTTCTATCGCGGATTTTTTTATCATTTGTAGCGGCGGTTCAAACCGTCAGGTTATGGCGATTGCTGAATTTATCAAGGTGGATCTCAAAAAGAATGGAATAAAGCCGCTTAGCGTGGAGGGTATAAAGGATGGGCGCTGGGTTTTATTAGACTACGGCGATGTTGTCATTCATATTTTTTATGAACCTTTGCGCGGTTTCTATGACCTTGAAGGATTATGGACAGACGCAAAAAGGGTGACTATTCAGCCACAGATTCACACAGATGAACACAGATAGTTTTAAATACAAAGAGATGATGGTCTCGTAAAAAGTCAAAAAATACCGTTTTACGTCATTCCGGCG
>JASEIZ010000270.1 GCA_030017395.1 Desulfobacterales bacterium
TATTCTCGAGAAGGCAGGCAATCTTTTTGGTTGCTCGCTTGAATACTTTACAAATCAGCCTCCTAACATATGTCTTTGGGTTGATTTTCAACCGGCTAATCATTTGTTAAATCACCATTTCCGCTTACCGGTATAGCTTCCCCAAGATAAGTAGGCTTAGGTTTAATGATCACATTAAAGAAATCTTTTACTCTTGCCAGTATTTCTCTCAAATCTCTAAATTCTTGTCCAGCATATTGCCTCAGATCAGAGGCAACACCATACGCTTCAAGACCCAGCTTTTCAGCAATATACAGCGCACGGTACAAATGATATTTCTGTGTTACAATGATAATCTTGTGGGCTTCAAAAATATCTCTTGCACGATACAGGCTTTCGTATGTAGAGAAACCTGCGTGATCCATAAAAACATGCTCTGAAATAATACCTCTGTCAATAGCAAATTGCTTCATGGTATTGACCTCATCATACTCTTTTCTGCCATGGTCGCCGCTCATCAGCAACCTGCCGGAAGCTCCCTTCTTGTATAGTTCGATACCCTGTAAAAGCCTATCCTCAAGCATGTGGCTTGGTCTTCCGTCACCCCACACACCTGCGCCGAGAATAAGGATACAATCAGCATCTAACGAGGCTGCCTCATCTACCGCAATAATTTTATCTTTAACCGATGATTTAACATAGGCATTTATAATCAATACGGATACCAATGCCAATATACTGACTGACATTAAGACAAGCAATCCGATGAATAGCTTCTTTTTTCTGATTTTTATCGTTTTATCACCCATAATAACTCCTATTTTATTCATGAAAATACAACCACATTTGATTTTAGCATGGCTTTTTATTTAGAACAATTATCTTCAGGCCTGATTAGTTTCAATTTAATAGAAGATTGATCGAAATGCAGCTTTTAAATTAGACGACAATGGGCGTAATAAGTTTCTTTTTATTTAGATAAAGGACAAATAGGGACGTCCCACTGGTACAGTGCTATAAAAAAGACAAAGGAGAGCTTTGCGGAGGGTTTTCAATGCCAACAGTAAGTGTTACTCTGAAGGGTAGAAATGTAAAATAAAGAACCGTCCCTAAATTTACTAAATTTGCATGGGTTGAGCAGAAAAGGTGCAGACCAGATGGGACGCTTAAGGGCCTTCGTACGGAATGGAGGTAGCATATCCCAAGTATTAAAGGATAAACAAAAAGAAAAGAAGATATTGGATAAGAGGGTCTTGAGAAGTATTGGAATTAAGACAGCAGCCGGTTTAGAAAAGCTTAATAATATTCCTGTGCTATCAAGTGGAAAAAGCAGCGGAACTTATACTTCACTGAAAGCGCTGCAGCAGACACGGTGGCAAACATTCTAAATGTGAGGTAACATTTTTCCTACAAAAGGTTGACGCTATCGGGGAATAATGCGTGGTTGACGCATTCTTTGATAAATTGTATAATGTAAGATAAATTGTATAATTAAGATGCAAAAAGTTTTTTGGAAAAGAGGTTATAGTAAACTTAAATGAAGAACAATAAGGAAAAAGAGAAAATCCAGATACTGACTTTAATGAAGCAGTGCGGTATCCCGGTAGGCTCCATTTATCTGGCAGAGCAGATGAATGCCGCTTCTGCCACTATCGGCCGAATACTGATCGAGCTAGAAAATGAACAGCTCATTCGTAAGGTCGGAGTCAAAGGCCGGATACTTACCCCAATGGGAGAAAAATTTCTCGCGCAGGCCGAGCAAAGACAGTCTCTGCGGGATTCTGCGGATAAGCTGGCCAATATCCACCTGAACTTATCAAAGGAAACGCTGATCGATATTATGGACGTGCGGCTGTTATTGGAGCCCCGGGCGGCTGAGTTGGCTTGCCGCTATGGTACTGAGGAGCAGTTCCGCTTATTGGATCAGTCCGTATTGGAATATAAGCTGCAGGTCTCCCGCGGCAGCATGGGCGACGAGCCCGGTATGCAGATGCACCTGCTGCTGGCGGAAATGTCCGGCAACCACGTGCTGCAAAACATCTGCGTCCTACTGTTGGCCCAGAACAACGCCCACAATATCTTTTCACAGATCGTGGAAAAAGAAGAAGTTCTGGCAACTCAGGTTGTGGAGCATGAAATGATCGTCTCTGCCGTTAAAGCACGGGACGCCAAAACAGCCAAACGTTTGCTGTATGACCACATCAACCGTTCCAGAAGTTACGTATTGGATTTGAAGGACTACAATAAACGCTGATCCGACAGGCTCATATGAGCCTGTCGATTTTTTATGGTTTCCGGCGTATAATATCGAATTTTTGCAAAAAACTTCATTGACATCCTTGCTCTAAGATGATAACATTTTATTAGCTGATAATCAATTATGATTAATTAATAGCATTTGATTATCATCTAACGACTGTTTATAAGCTTTTTTATACAAGGAGTGTGAACCATGGGAAACTCTGACTTTACTGCGGAGGTTCAGCGCATTCTGTCTGCTGCCGATCTACCGGACGGACGCCGAATCGTAGCGGAAGGAAAGGCGATGGCCGCTGAGTTGCAGATCGGCAGAACGCTGTTCTTTGACAAGTACGGCGTTTCTTCTGAATATGAGTACAAACAGAAAATGAAACGGGAAGGCCGCATCATGTATCATG
>JASEIZ010000271.1 GCA_030017395.1 Desulfobacterales bacterium
CTGGATAGCGCTAACGCTTCACTACGTGCCCGGCTTTCGCCGGAATGACGGAAAACGGTGTTTTTGGACTTTTTACGAGACCATCAATATTGAAGCACAATTTAATCTATTAGTAAAGACAAAATTGATCGCAGTGCTAAGCAATCTCTTTAAGAAAGGTTTCAAGGGTCTTCATATTGTTTACATTATAAATTTTTCCTGGATAATTTTCCGGTAAAATCTTTTTTAATAAACCTGCAAGCACCCTTCCATGGCCGATCTCTGCAAAAATTTCCACATTTTCATCCATTAGCCTGTGCATTGAATCATACCACCTTACAGGGCTGCAAAACTGTTTTGCCATAACCGCCTTAATTTCATCCGCATCTATTGCAAAATCCGCAGTAACATTATGTACTATTGGCATCTTAGGCGTATTAAAAGAAATGGTTTCAAGAAATTCCTTAAATTCATCTTCAGCCCCTTTTATCAATTCGCTGTGCCATGCCCCGCTTACCTTTAAAGGGATTGTCATTGCTCCCTGCGAAGAGGCAAGCAGCGAAACCTTCTCAACCTGATCAGGAGCGCCGGTTGTAACGATTTGAGACGCGGTATTGTGATTTGCCACAGCCACGACCCCCTCTGCCTGAACCTCTTTAACAAGTTTATCGACAGCGTCTATCGATAGTCCAACGATTGCATGCATAGCGCCTTTATGCCTGGTAGATTCCCTGTGCATCAACTCTCCCCTCTTTAAAACAAGAGTGGATACATTCTCCTTTGAAACAACCCTTGATGCATATAACGCACTGAATTCTCCAAGACTGTGACCAGCCGTAATATCCGCTTTTACGCCTTCCTTTTCCACTGCGGCAAGACAGGCAAGGTTCACGGTGGTTACAGCAGGCTGAAGGTTAACGGTCATGGTAAGATCTTCCATGGGACCTTTAAAGCAGAGTCTTGATAAATTTATCTTTGTAATCTCTTCCACCATGTCAAAAATTTCCCGCACAAAATCATATTCCTGATAAAACTCAAGACCCATGCCGATTGACTGGGACCCCTGGCCTGGAAAAATAAATGCTGTTTTTTTCAAATTAAATCCTTCCTTTTAACCACAGAGAACACAGAGCAAATCAATATTAATCACGTCTCTTTTCAAGGCGCATGCCGCAAAACATGAAAGTACAAAACAAAACCTGGAAATCAAATATCATTGTTTTTCGTGCTTTCGTGATAGTTTTTTATCTATACCTCTGTGGCATCTGTGATCTCTGTGGCAAATAAAAATAAAATTACTCATCGAGTTTAAAAAGTTTACGAGTTGTATCAATGTATATTGACTTATTTCCGTGACAACCATTCCTCTTTAAAAAAAGGGTTGGATCGTGTAAAATTTTGTTTATCAGCGCATCTGTCATCCTGTAAATAGACTGACAATCGGCATCTGTCAGGTGATTTAAATTTTGCAGCGTTTTTTTTATCTCCGTCTTTGCAATAGCATCCATTTTATCTCTTAACGCAATAATCGTAGGCACGGCATCCAGGCTTTCATACCATTGCCGAAACCGAATTACGGCCTCATCAACAATTCTTTCCCCCTTGCCGGCCTCTTTATTACGATCTCCGATGTTTTCATCAATAACCCCTTTTAAATCATCAATGTCATAAACATAGGAATTGGTAAGATCGTTGATTTCAGGGTCAATATCACGCGGGACAGCAATATCGATAAAAAAAATAGGGCGATTTCGCCTGCTGCGCATGATTCCCTTGACCTGATTGCGCTTGATAATGAAATCGGGCGAGCCTGTTGAACTTATTATAATATCCACCGTTTCTAAACAATCTGTAATCTCCTCAAACCGTATTGCCTTGCCGTTGAAATTTTTTGCCAGTTCAACACAACGTTCAAAGGTTCTGTTTGCGACAATAATATCGTCTGCTCTGTTTCTAATTAAATGTTCAACCGCGAGCTCCGCCATTTCACCAGCCCCGATAAGGAGCACTTTTTTGCCTTCAAGGCTGCCGAATATTTTCCGTCCAAGCTCGATTGCCGCATAACTTATTGATACTGCACGATCACCTATTCCAGTTTCAGTTCGAACACGTTTCGCCACAAAAAAACTTCTGTGCAATAACCTGTTAAGAATTACGCCTGATGTTTTTTTCGAGGTGGCTGTAAGATATGCATCCTTTATCTGCCCTAAAATTTGAGGCTCTCCAACTATCATTGAATCCAGGCTTGATGCAACCCTGAAAATATGGCGAACAGCATTATCACCATCATGGATGTAAAGAACATCTTCAAAACACGCAACCGGAATATTCTTAAATTCTGAAATAAACATCTTGGCGGCTTTCAAAGCATCGGAACGATTGTCTGTGGCCAATAGAATCTCAACACGATTACACGTTGAAAAAAGCACAGACTCAATAATTACCGGATTCTTTTGAAAAGTTTCCAGAGCAGCAGCCACCTCATCTTTAGAAAAAGCAAGGCGCTCCCTGAGTTCGACAGGAGCTGTTTTATGATTTAATCCAAGCAATATAATATCAAGCATAGGTGATTATGTAATTATTCACGGTTCACAGTTGATGGTCTCGTAAAAAGTCAAAAAATACCGTTTTACGTCATTCCGGCGAAAG
>JASEIZ010000272.1 GCA_030017395.1 Desulfobacterales bacterium
CGACCGTAAGGAAGTTTGCCATTTTTGGATTCGCTCGCTAACCCCGCCGCAAGCAGCGGGGAATGCGCTCACTTTTGCGGTTCAATTTTCAATATACAATATTCAATTTTATTCCTTTCCCCTTACATTTTATCCAACAACTTCCTCGTCTCTTCCGTCCTGTTCTTAACGCGCTCGCTTTCACCTTCTGCAAGGGCTTCTTTCAATTTTAATATTGCCGACTCTATCTGCCGCAGACAAGAGGCTGAAATCTTCTCCCTTCTCTCCTCAATGAATAATTCGGCTGCACGGATCATGCTGTCTGCTCTTATGCTAATCTCAACATCCTCACGTCTCTTTTTATCTTCTTCAGCAAAGGCTTCAGCTTCCTTCATCGCCTCCTTAACCTGCTCATCACTCAAAAGGTGTGATGCGTCAATCCTTATAACGGTCTGTACCCCGGTGTATAGCTCCTGGGCAGAGACTTTGACTATTCCGTTTACATCGATCTCAAAGGTAACCTCCACCTGTGCCTTTCCCCCGGGCAGGGGTGGAATGTCGGTCAACTGGAATTGCCCCAGACTGATATTATCTACAGCCATCTCCCGCTCACCCTGAAGAACCTGAAAGTCCATCACGGTCTGATTATCCTCGGCGTTGGTAAATATCTGCCCGGCAGATGTGGGAATGATGGAATTGCGCGGGATTATCCTGGAAAAAAGACCTCCCTGTGTTTCAATGCCTAATGAAAGCGGGGTTACGTCAACCAGTACGACATCGTTAATTTCACCCATTAAAACACCGGCCTGAACAGCCGCTCCAATAGCTACCACTTCATCGGGATTGACCTCGATATATGGTTTTTTATGAAAGGTTTTTTCCGCGAGATGTCTAATAGACGGCATCCGGGTAGAGCCTCCAACCAGCACCACCCGGTCAATGCTTTTCGCAGAAAGTCCGGCATCTGATAAAGCCTGCCGTGTGGGGCCTAAAAGTTTTTCGCTTAAGTCAGCAGTTATATCTTCGAATGTTTTTCTATCAATCGAGACATTCAGGTTTTTAAAGCCGTTTCCATTTGTTTTGATAAAATTAAGTGGGATTTTAGCAGCCCGCTTGTAAGAAAGTTCTCTCTTGGCCTTTTCACCGACCTCTTTCAGGTGCTGAAGTGCGGTTTTATCTGATTTTATATCAAACCCATGTTCATTTAATAATTTTTCAGTCAGATAATCGACCACCCTTTCATCCCAGTCATCGCCGCCAAGCCTGGTGTTGCCGTTTACAGCCTTTACATGAAAGAGACCATCTCCAAGCTCCAGGATGGAAACATCAAATGTTCCTCCGCCCAGATCCCAGACCAGAATCGTCTGGATTTCTTCTCGATCCAACCCATAAGCCAGGGAGGCGGCAGTAGGCTCGTTGATTATCCTCATCACATCAAAGCCGGCCATAATTCCGGCCTCTCTGGTTGCCTGCCGCTGTCCATCATTAAAATATGCCGGAACCGTAATGACCGCTTTTTCTATTTCTTCTCCAAAATAATTTTCAACGTCTGATTTTATTTTGCGCAAAATAAAGGCCGATATCTCCTGTGGAGAATAAGCTCTTCCATTGAGGGAGACTCTATAGTCACTGCCCATATATCTCTTAATAGACATGACCGTATTTTCGGTGTTGGCTGCGGCCTGGCTTTTGGCTGCCGAGCCGACCAGTTTATGCCCCATATCTGTTACGGCAAAAACAGAGGGGGTCAGGTTTTCGCCTTCAGCGTTTTTAATCACTTTGGCCAGCCCATCTTCTATAACGGCTGCCACCGAGTAAGTAGTGCCAAGATCTATGCCGATTGCTTTGGTCATGCTCTCCTGTTCTACTTCGTCGAACAGTGGACAGTGATCACTACCCACTGTCCACTAACCACTGACTAATTATCGCTGTTCACTGTTCACTGTCCCTGGACTCCTTTGAAAACCGCGATATAAGCCCTAATATACTTTCCTCGGTAAATGGCTTGTCGATGAAGCTGCAGACTCCTTTGGCCCTTGCTTCTTCCATTCTTTCTTCACTACCATATGCAGAAATGATGGTTATCAATATCTCCGAACTTATTTCTTTGATTTTAGGAAGGATATCCATCCCATCACCGTCGGGCAGTTTTAAATCTAAAAATACCAAATCGGGTGATTCCTTTAGACGGGCTGCGCCCTCACTTATGGTATTAGCAATAATTACATTATACCCTTTATCCTTTAAAGTATTAGATAAAAGCCAACATAAATCCTCTTCGTCCTCTATTATCAAAATATTTTTTATACGCTTCTTTGGAAAGGAACTTGGCTTTATTTCTTGTTTTTTTCTTTTTAAATCCTCTTTGTCCTTTTGTCTAAAATAAGGTTTCAGCTCTTCAAGCTCTTCAGGTTTACGCCAACCCGATAGACCGCTTCGCCATACAATTGCTTCACCTCTTTTGATAACACCCTTTAGAATCCAGCTCCTTACTCTTGAGTGAAAGATCATTTTATATACATCCGCACCTCTTTTGACATCATATTTTGTTTCCGACATAAATCCCCCCCCCTAAATTGAAGATTGAAAATTGATGGTCTCGTAAAAAGTCAAAAAATACCGTTTTACGTCATTCCGGCGA
>JASEIZ010000273.1 GCA_030017395.1 Desulfobacterales bacterium
ACCAGTAACGAGCAACCAGCAACGAGCAACAAGCAACAAGTAACGAGCAACAAGCAACAAGCAACAAGCAACAAGCAACGAGCAACAAGCAACCAGCAATCGTCAACACTCTTTCCTCGCGACATGTGTATGGAATTCGCGACAGGCTCTGTGGCAAAAGTTCTTGGCCCTGAGTTCGCGGTGGTTGATACATATAATGCAAGGGTGCGCCTGCCTGATGAACCTCTCATGCTTGTTGACAGGATAATTTCAGTTAAAGGTGAAAAAGGTTCGCTGAGCTCCGGCAGCATTGTAACAGAACATGATGTTCTGCCAAAAGCGTGGTATCTGGACGGAGGCCGCGCTCCGGTGTGCATATCGGTCGAAGCAGGCCAGGCTGATCTGTTTCTGTGCTCTTATCTGGGTATCGATCTCGTCGTAAAAGGCAAAAGAACCTACAGGCTGCTCGATGCTGTTGTAGAATTTCACCGCGATCTGCCGCAGCCCGGAGACACAATCAGATATGAAATCAATATTGAAAAGTTTGTCCGCCAAGGTCAAACATATCTTTTCTTTTTCAACTTTAAAGGTTTTATCGGCTCCTCCCATCTTATCACAATGTCTGACGGGTGCGCGGGTTTCTTTACCAAAGAGGAGGTTAAAAATTCAGGAGGAATTATCCTTAAAGATGAAGATACACGGCCGCTGAAGGGAAAAAGAGCATCCAAATGGAAAGAGCTGGTGACTGTATCTGTTGAAAAATATGACGATGAAGCTGTAAATGCGCTGAGAGCCGGAAATCTAAAAGCATGTTTCGGCCCTCTTTTTGACAATGTCGAGCTTGCCGAGTCGCTCAGGCTTCCCGGAATAAACAAAGGCCAAAGCGATCGGATGAAACTTATCGACCGGATTATCCATCTTGATCCAAATGGAGGGCGATACGGACTCGGCGTAATTAAAGCAGAAGCTGATATACATCCAAACGACTGGTTTCTTACCTGTCATTTCATGGACGACATGGTAATGCCTGGAACTCTCATGTATGAATGTTGCGCCCATACCCTCAGAGTCTTTATCCAGCGCATGGGATGGGTAACAAAAAAATCCGGCGTATGCTATGAACCGGTGCTTGGAGTTAAAAGCATACTGAAATGCCGCGGCCCGGTAACACCAAACACAAAACATGTTGTTTATGAAATAATAATAAAGGAGATCGGATACAATCCTGAACCTTATGTAATTGCCGATGCTCTCATGTATGCTGACGGACATAATATTGTTATGTTTACAGATATGTCCATGAAAATGACCGGTATAACCGGTGAAGAAATAGAGAAATTCTGGAAGAAAAAAGAAAAGAAAGTCCTGTTTGACCTAAAAAAGCTGCTTGCCTTTTCAGTCGGAAACCCTTCTGAAGCATTTGGCGAGCCATATAAACCGTTTGATAAAAAAAGGCGTATTGCAAGGCTTCCAGGCCCGCCATATCTTTTTATCGACAGGATAGTTTCCATCGAGCCCGAGCCGTGGGTCTTAAAACCCGGCGGATGGATAGAAGCCGAGTATGATGTGCCTTATGATGCATGGTATTTTAAATCAGATCGCGGCCGGCTGATGCCGTTTTGCATTCTGCTTGAAATAGCGCTTCAATCCTGCGGCTGGCTTGCGGCATATATGGGGTCTGCCCTTAAAAGCGAAAACGATCTCAAATTCAGAAACCTTGGCGGGAATGCCGTCTTATATGAAAACGTATTGCGTGAGGCAAAAACCCTGACCACGCGAGCCCGAGCAAAAAAAATCTCTGAAGCCGGCGATATGATTATAGAAGAATTTGATTTTATGATATTTGAGCAAAATAAAACAATTTACAAGGGCGATACTTACTTTGGTTTTTTCACCGATAAAGCCCTGATGCAGCAGGTCGGCTTAAGTGACGCAGGTAAAGAAGCATATATTCCAACAACCGATGAACTTGATAAAAAGATTGCGTACCTGTTCGAAGACAAAGCTCCTTTCACGCCTGACGATCCTGCCGTTGATAAAGCGCCCTGTTTATCAATGCCTTCAAAAGCGATCCGCATGATCGATAAAATCGATCTGTATCTGCCGGACGGAGGCCCAAAAGGTCTTGGTTTTATTCGCGGGATAAAGGATGTATATCCCGATGAATGGTTTTTCAAGGCACACTTTTATCAGGACCCTGTGTGGCCCGGTTCTCTTGGAATAGAAGCATTTCTTCAACTTATTAAGTTCATGGCGCTCAAGCGCTGGAAGCATCTATCCAACACCCACAGTTTTGAACTTATCACCCAAAATCCGCATAACTGGACCTATCGCGGACAGGTTATTCCTGTTAATAAAAAAATCGAAGTTGAAGCCGTGATAACCGCGATTCAGGACGTTCCTGTCCCAAGTATTGTCGCAAATGGATTTTTAAAGGTGGACGGGCTCTATATTTACGAAATGAAAAATTTCGGGTTTAGATTAATTCCGGACAGATAGTGCCTGAACGCAAACTCCTTTCAAAAAACAATTCTTATTTTGTATTAATTTAGCCTTTTGAAACAAATCGATTTTAAACAAGCTTGATGAACTCGTAAAAAGTCGAAAAACGTCCTTTTTAGTCATTCCGGCGAAAG
>JASEIZ010000274.1 GCA_030017395.1 Desulfobacterales bacterium
ACAGATTTAGGGTCTATGGAATAAGTGAATTTTATCTAACGATTCACCACATGGCCAAGATCATACGCGCCTATTTTGAAGAAAAAGAACCGGATTATTCCGTGGGCATTGTTGAAGAAGATGAACCCAGAGGGACTGCCGGAAGCCTTAAACTCCTTGCCGACAAATTAAATAAGCCCTTTTTGTGTCGAACTGCGATATTGTTATCGAGACCGATTACGCTGATCTTTACCGCTTTCATCTACAAAATAAGCATGACATCACACTTGTAGCCTCAGCCAAACAGTTTAATATACCCTATGGAATATGTGAGCTGAACGGTGGTGGCAGCTTGGAGCGGATAGAGGAAAAACCGGAGTACAATTTTCTGGTAAATGCGGGTATGTATGTATTGAATCCCGCTGTCCTTGAACCGATTCCCGATAACCAACTGTTTCACATTACCCATTTGATAGACAAGATAAAGGAAAATGGGGGACAAATCGGCGTTTATCCAGTCAGCGAAAAGGCATGGATAGATGTTGGCCAGTGGGCGGAGTATCGCAAAGCATTGAAGATGATTGAGGGAATCTGATATTGGATGATTGGGGATTGGTTAATTGGAGATTGGGGGTTGGGGAATCGATAATTCGAGATTGGAGATTGGAAATTAGACGAATACACAAACCAACGAATCAACGATTAAGAAGGCGGAATATTGGTTGCTATTGAATATTTTAGGAAGCGGTTCATAGATGGTGAATATGCCATTAGCGATCATGCAATTATTGAGGCTCGAAAGGATGGAATTGTTCCCCGCACAGTCGAAAAGTTGGAGTGGGCAGCTATAAATGGCGAGGTTATCGAGGAATACGTTGATCGGAAAAGGGTGTTGATGTATGCTGAATTAAAAGAAGAAAAGTTGCCGGTTCATATTGTTGTTGATTACTCTTTTTGGGAAGAACCGGTCATTGTTACTTCATATGTGCCGGATAGCAAATATTGGATCAAGTACAAAATCAGAAAAAAATAAAAGGGTGAAATTATGTCTTTGATCAAAAAAAGAAAGTGTCCTGAGTGCGGTGGGGAGATGGAGGCAAAATTGATCAACCTGAACTACAAAAGGGAAGGCGTTGATCTGGAAGTAGAGGTAATAGGAATCCCGGCCAATGTTTGCGCAAAATGTTTTTACAGGATTATTCCCGGAAAAGTAGCCAAATATATTGATTCCCTGGTTGACCCGCTCTTTAAATCGGAAATAAATTGCAAAGAAAAACTCTTGCCGTCTCCGCATGTAGGAATTCAATTTCCATTTTTAGACAGAAATGCCTATGCCGGGCTGTAAAAAAAGAGATTCGAGATTTGATAATCCGATTATTGGGGAGTAAACAAATCAACGACTCAACGAATCCACCAATCAACAAATTAACGAATCGGGGAACGAATGAACGAACTTAGGACCTTTGAGGATTTGGAATGTTGGCAGGCGTGTAGAGACTTGCGAATATTTGCAGCCAAAGTTTGCAAGGGACTCCCCAAAGAGGAAGAATATCGACTTAAAGATCAGATTCTACGATCGGCTCGGAGTACGACAGCGAATTTAGCGGAAGGTTATGGACGATTTCATTACTTGCCCTGTTAAATAGCATGCGGGGCTTATTGGGTTGTATTGAAAATACGTATCGCAGCGTGAAACAGACAGAAGGCCTTATGTCGGATTTTTGAAGAACTCAAGCTAAGATTTGAGTGCTGATGTTTGGAAGGAGCAGCTCAAATCTTATTTAACAGGGTAAAAAAACATTCAATATTGCCGCCATGCCAGAGGATCCGCATACGAGGTTTTGGATCATTTTATAACCGGCGTGGATGAGAACTTAATCGCTGAGGCTACTTTATCGGAATCCCGAATATTGGTCGAAAAAAGCGTTCAACTCCTAAATGGCTATATCAGATATCTCAAATCCAGGAAAAAATGAACACGAATTATCGAATCACCGAATGAACGAAATAAAATGATTAACGGAAAATCAGTTTTGGCAATCATCCCCGCCCGGGGGGGTCAAAGGGACTGCCGGGGAAAAATATTAAAGAGCTGTGCGGTAAGCCTTTGATTGCATGGAGTATTGAACAGGCCAAGGCTTGTAGCAATATTGATCGCGTTATAGTGTCAACGGATGATGAGAATATCGCCAAAGTTGCAAAACAGTACGGAGCAGAAGTGCCTTTTATACGTCCTTCTGAATTGTCAAGCGACACAGCATCAACTATAGACGTTATCTTCCATGCCATAGACTGGTTCAAAAAACATCAAGATTTTCGACCTGAATATACCCTGCTGCTTCAACCAACATCGCCGTTGCGGACAGCAGAAGATATTGAACGTACTATCCAAACTTTGAAGGGTAAAAACGCTCGGGCCGTTGTCTCTGTTTGCAAAACCGATCATCCTCCGTGGTGGTCAAATATCTTACCTGAAGACAGCAATATGAAAGATTTTTTGAGACCGGATATTCTTAACAAAAGGAGACAGAACCTGCCCATTTTTTATCGACTCAATGGCGCCATATATCTGGCTGAGACGGACTATTTGCTTGAGCACAGTGGATTTTTCGGCTCAGATACCTTCGCATATAAC
>JASEIZ010000275.1 GCA_030017395.1 Desulfobacterales bacterium
TAAGCATTTTTGCCTCCTCTGCTTAAGATATTATTATTCCCTAATTAGGAGGCACGACAAAACATGTCGCTATTGCGACAATTTATGTCTTCGTGAAAAAAGTTATAGAAAATGGATTTTTAGGTGAGCCAGTCGATAGGTCGGTCAGGATTGTATGATTGTAAAAAGCTGTTGATAGGTCTTAGAGAATTTTTGAAGTGGAGATATGTTTTTTCGTCATGTTTGTTGAGTTCATTTAAAGCTCGTTCCATACGTTTACATAGACGGTTTTTGTTTCTAAAGGTTTGATCGATTTCATTACGTGACTGTCCTTGTGAATTTATAAGGGAAGCACAATATTTATTAAACTCTGTTAATTCTTGTTCGCACCTTTTTATACGGCCAGGATCGTTATCGCTCTTAGCCTTTCTTAGTTCGGTCTGCAGGTATTGTCTATTTTCTTTAAGTTCCTCCAAGGACTTTCCATAAATCTTCGCATTTACATCCGCAGTTTTTTTGCCTTTCTTGTGTTGGTTGTTATCAACTTGGTCATCCCCCAGCTCTAAGCTACCTGTGTCTATACCCTTATTTATTGGGGTGTTATCAATTTCTTGAGACAATTCTTCAGTATGGAACACCTTTCTTTCATTAATAACCAAATAGTAAAATATGGCAAAACCATTACACCTTAAGCCGTTCAGCTTTGCTCCTTCATAGTGAATTCGCCATGTTGGTCCCTCTTTTTTAAAAACATAAGGTTGATCAATATCGTCAGGCTCATTACTTATTTGGAAAGGCTTATATTTTTCTATTAAACTTTTATCATCTCTCGGAAACAGAATAAGCCGACTGTCTGTTTGAACATGATTGACCTCTGCTGATAACGGTTCATCTCCCACTTCCGGCAAGAGAAATGACCATTCTCCATAATAGTTGGTGTTAGGTGTTTTATAAGCATCCTGTAACCTGTTCAAATAACAATTTTTGTCAATCCAGTATTCTGTAAAATACCTGTATTTAATCTTATCGCTATCATCTACACGGATATCAAGAACATATTTCCCCTCATTAGCTCGGTATAAAATAATTTGTTTAATTACAGAAAACTTATTCGCCCATCCTTCCGCCATGACCTTTAATTCTGATAGGTTTAAATCCTGGTAATAAAAAGCATCTCTTGGAAAGTATTTTTCAGGGTTTTCTGAGAATGTCATGCTGCCTCCGTTCACAGCTCCGTCATGGGTTAAACGTGGCCAGGCCGTTACGGATTACGGCTTTTCGGGCGCTACCCTATGCCACGCATTTTATTTGTATTCAAATTTATACTATTTTACACTGTTTTCCACTATATTGCAAATCATGAAAAATGGTTGCATTTTTGTTGCGGATTGAGGCAAAATATTTGCAACTTTCGCAACCTCGGTGTTAATTATTTCAAATAGTTACAGTAACTTATGCAATCTCCCCTTCGGCACCAAAATAAAGTAAAGGCTGTAATCATAATTGATTACAGCCTTTGCTTTATTCCTTTTACCTTGTTTCGCTTCACTCACTTTTGCCTGCGGCGAGCCTTCCGTTTCGCTCGCCTTCAGACTGAACCTTATACTTCCGCCCTTGCCTTCGGCTAATACTTTTGTTAATATATCAAAATATTAACAAGATCACGTATAGGGGGCTTTCACCCCATAAGTTCACGCCCATGCCGGGCGTACACAAATCAATTCAGCAAATGCGGTAAGCCGCACCGCTGATCTTCGCATTGGCCCTGTCAAGCACAAATGAATATGTCTCATGATCATAACCATCAAATAAGCAATTACAATCGCGCCTTTGGTATTGGCGTTATGCTCAATGTCGTTTTTGTTGCCATTGAAGCAGGCTATGGAGTTGCGGCAGGATTCTTTGGCGCTGATAGCAGACGCTGGGCACAACTTAAGCGATGTGCTAAGCCTGTTGCTTGCCTGGGGTGCTGGTTTGCTGGCTGCGAAAGCCGCAACAGAGAAAAGGACTTATGGTTTTCGCAAGGTAACGGTAATGGCTTCTTTAGCCAGCGCAATATTGCTGCTTGTTGCGATGGGCGGCATTACATGGGAAACCATTGGCCGATTCTTTGATCCAAAACCGGTTGATGGAATGACCGTTATCGTGGTTGCTGCCATTAGCGTTGTTATTAATACAATCACAGCCTTGCTTTTTGTATCCGGTCAGAAAGCTGATTTGAATATCAGAGGTGCATTTCTCCATATGGCCGCTGATGCCGGTATTTCACTCGGTGTCGTTGTGGCGGGTATAATCATCATGGTTACAGGCTGGTTATTTATTGATCCTCTAATCAGTCTTCTTATCGTAGCTGTTGTCCTTTTTAGCACATGGTCTTTGCTTCGTGATTCGATGAATCTTGCCATCGATTCTGTTCCAGA
The DNA here is from genome assembly GCA_030017395.1 of Desulfobacterales bacterium. GTDB lineage: Bacteria > Desulfobacterota > Desulfobacteria > Desulfobacterales > ETH-SRB1 > Desulfaltia. The sequence goes on from JASEIZ010000275.1 coordinate 2,400, forward strand.
AGGCATTGATATTGCTGAGATAAAGAGATACTTAACCGGCCTTGAAAACGTTTCTCAGATACACGATCTGCATGTTTGGCCCATGAGTACAACGGAAGTTGCTCTGTCAGTCCATTTGATTATAGTTGACGATCCCTTGAAAAATGATTTTCTGTCTAAGTACACGCTGGCATAAATACGATGACGTATTTTAGTTGCATTTATCACTAA
>JASEIZ010000276.1 GCA_030017395.1 Desulfobacterales bacterium
AATATCGGTGATTTCTTTGTGTTTAAAACTATCTGCGTTCATCTGTGTGAATCTGTGGCTAATTTATTTAAAATTTCATTAAAAGTGCGTTAACACTGGTTTACCGATTGGATATACATTAAACCCGATTTCAAAAAGTCTTTTATGATCGACGATATTGCGGCCGTCAAAAATAAAGGCCGGTTTTATCATCGACTTGAATATTTTCTCATAGTCAAGGTCCCTGTATAAATCCCATTCCGTCATTATTGCAATCGCATGGCTTCCGGAGGCTGCTTCATAAGGATAATCAATATAGCTTACATTTTCATCAAGTCCTTTTAAATCGATTTTTGCGTTTTTTAATGCCTTTGGATCGGTAATTGCCAGATGCGCTCTTTCCTCTATCAACCTCCTTGCAATATAAATGGCCGGACTTTCCCTTGTGTCTCCTGTATTAGCCTTGAAAGCAAAACCAAAAAGGCATATTTTCTTGCCCGCCAATGTATTAAACATGGCTGTAAGCATGTTGATAACAAAACGATCCTTTTGAAAATCATTTATCCTGAGAACATGATCCCAGTAATCGGCCACTTCGTTAAGGCCCTGATGCCTGCACAAATAAACAAGATTCAAAATATCCTTTTTAAAACATGATCCACCAAACCCGATGCTTGCATTCAGGAACTTGTCGCCGATCCTGCTGTCAAACCCGACTGCTCCGGCCACATTGACAATATCTGCATCGGTCTTCTCACACAGAGCAGATATGGAATTTATTGATGATATTCTCTGGGCTAAAAACGCATTGGCCACAAGTTTGGAAAGTTCACTGCTCCAGATGTCGGTGGTAATTATCCGCTTTTTATCCACCCAACCCGCATATATTTCAACCAGCTCATCTCTTGCCTTTAAACCGCTTTGTGTTTGACGGGAACCGATAAGTACCCGATCCGGATATTCCAGATCTTTTATTGCCGTGCCTTCAGCTAAAAATTCAGGATTGGAAAGAACTTCAAATTTTATCTTTTTATTATTTGTGGCAAGGATTCTCTCCATTGCCTGTGCTGTCTTAACCGGAAGCGTACTCTTTTCAACAATGATTTTTGAGGATTTAGAATACCGGAGTATCTGCCTTGCAGTCTTTTCCCAATACTGCAGGTCTGCGGCCATGCCTGCCCCGACTCCGAAACTCTTTGTAGGAGTATTTACACTGACAAAAATGATGTTGGACTCTATAATTCCTCTTTTAATGTCGGCGCTGAAAAAAAGATTTCTCCCCCGCGTTTTTTTTACAATTTCATCGAGGCCCGGTTCATAAACCGGCAGGTTGTTTGAGTTCCATTCATCAATGCGGACAGGATTGATATCCACAACCGTGACCTTGTATTGCGGGCATTTATAAGCAATCATAGCCATGGTAGGCCCGCCCACGTAGCCTGCGCCTATACAAAGGATGTTTTTTTTAAATTTTGTTTTCATTTTTCCTCAATAGTAATATTTCACCGCAGAGCCTCAAAAACGCCAAGATTTTGCCATTATTTTAGCCACAGACACACACAGACATACACAGATAAAATAGCATTAGTTTTTTTTCGCGAAGCGATGACCATTTTTGTCCGGCGATGTCCGCCGGACAAATGTCCGTGTGCGTCCGTGTGAGTCTGTGGCTAATCAGCTTTTTTACGGTCATGTCGGATTATTCTTCGTTGTTTCAGAGTTAACGGTTAAGATATTTGTCATAAGTAGCGCGGATTCCGGCTTCAAGTGAAATCTTTGGTTTCCATCCAAGAACGGTTAGCCTGGAGACATCCAGCAGTTTTTGCAAAGTGCCATCAGGTCTGGTTTTATCAAAAACAACTTCTCCATCAAATCCAACTATATCCTTTATAAGCAGCGCCAAGTCCTTTATATTAATCTCCCTGCCCGAACCTATATTTATCAGCGCTGGAGGATTAGAGGCAAGCAGAGACGCAAAATCTTCCTCGTTTAGATCCATTATAAACACGCACGCGTCAGCAACATCATCCACGTGGAGAAACTCCCTGCAGGGAATTCCGCTGCCCCAGAGGTTTACGACGGCAGGATCAGCCATGATATCTTCCGGAATAGAGCCAAAACGATCCTGATCCTTTTTTATTTCTTCCTGGTCGCCATTAACAGCAAGCTTGGCAAGATGAAACTTGCGGATCATGGCCGGAAGAACATGGCTGGTTTCCAGATCAAAGTTGTCGTTTGGCCCGTAAAGATTAGTGGGCATAACTGCAATATAGTTTGTGCCGTACTGACGATTATATGATTGACACATCTTGACACCGGCAATCTTTGCGACTGCATATGGTTCATTGGTGGGTTCAAGAGGGCCTGTGAGCAGGAACTCTTCTTTCATCGGCTGATAACAGTTCCTTGGATAAATGCATGAAGAGCCTAAAAACAACAGACGCTTTACCCTTGTTTTCCGTGCTGCGTGAATAATATTGGTCTGAATTGCAAGGTTGTTATATATGAACTCGGCAGGATAGGTATTGTTGGCAAGTATGCCGCCGACCTTTGCAGCAGCTAAAAACACGTATTCAGGCTTTTCCGCCCGCATAAAGACTTCCACATCTGATTGCCGT
>JASEIZ010000277.1 GCA_030017395.1 Desulfobacterales bacterium
GAAAGTTTAAAATCAGATAAAATTTTCTTTTCTAGAGGCTTTAATGTAAGCTGTGTAACCGCTAAAATATAATTAACAGATTTCGCTAAATAAGAATGAACAGTATTTACCACAATATTCCTCTTCCTGTATGATTGAACTGGAAATTCAATCAACCGGGGAGAGGTCAGAATGAAAGTTGCAGAAAGGTGGAACATGTATTTCGAAATATGCAGGTTAAAGGAGTTGGGTTTAAAAGTATCACAGATAGCCAGACATTTGAATGTTTCCAGGAACACCGTTTACAAATACGGGGAGCTTAATCCGGATGAATTGAAGCAAGCCATTGAAGAATTGAAAACCCGGCAAAAGAAGCTGGATTGTGTTGGTGGAGTGATTTTATCGTGGCTTAAGGAATTTCCGGATCTTTCAGCAGCCCAGGTACTGGACTGGTTATTGGAAAGGCATCCGGAGATAGATGTCTGTGAGAGTACCGTAAGAAATTATGTATCTCGATTAAGAAAGGAGCATGATATCCCAAAAACTATACATAAAAGGCAGTACGAAGCCATCGAAGACCCGCCGATGGGTTATCAGATGCAGGTGGATTTCGGCGAAACCAAACTTAAAAATCTTGAAGGAAATCTGGTCAGGCTCTGGTTCATCACCTTTGTGCTGTCCCATTCCCGGCATAAGTACGTGGAGTGGCTTGACCGGCCCTTTACAACGGCAGATGTCATCCGGACACACGAAAATGCCTTTGCATACTTTGGCGGTATGACAAAGGAAATCGTCTATGACCAGGACCATCTCATCCTGGTGAGCGAAAACAGCGGCGACCTGATTCTTACCCATGAATTTGCGGTCTATGCGGAAAAACGGGGGTTTAAAATCCATATGTGCCGCAAACAGGACCCTGAGAGCAAAGGCCGGATAGAAAACGTAGTGGGCTATGTAAAAAAAACTTTGCCAGACACAGGACCTTTTTTAACCTGGACAAGCTAAATGAGGATTGCCTGGCCTGGCTGGAACGGACGGGCAACGGCAAGAAGCATAATACGACAAAGAAAATACCGGCAGAAGTGTTTGTCCTCGAAAAACAACACCTTCGACCGGTCCTCGGAAAAATAGATATAGGTTGTACCAACAGTATAACAAGACAAGTAAGAAAAGACAATACTGTTTGGTACGACGGCAACCGCTACTCCGTTCCGTTAGGTACCTATGATGGGAAAGGAAAAGAAGTTAAGGTCGAAGTGGTTGATGATAAAATCCTGGTTATCTGCGACAAAGAAACCGGCCAGGAATTGGCCCGGCATACTTTAAGCCATGAAAAGGGCAAACTGATCAAAAACAATAATCATCGCAGGGACCGCTCCAAGGGAATTGATCAGTACATTGACAGTGTTGCCGCCCTCTTCCCCGCCCCTTCCCGGGCCAGGGGATTCCTTGAGGAAATCCGGGTGCAAAAACCACGCTATATCCGGGACCAACTACAATTAATCCAGCAAACTATTATCTCCGTGGATAAACAGGTAATTGCCGGAGCATTGGATTTCTGTCTGAAGCACAAGCTGTTTGCGGCAACGGACTTTGTTGACGCTGTAAAATACTTTGAGGAACAGAACATTTCGATAAAGTCTGCGTATGAAAAGGATCTGTCAAAACCCAAGCCTTTAGTGGATATTGAACGCAGCAAACTTAAAACTAAGCCGCAAGTCAGAGATATCAGGATTTATCAGGAAATTATGAAGGGAGGCCTGGTATGCCAGGAGCAATCGCCGAACTAAAACAGAAAATGAAGATGTTAAATATTTCCGAGGCCGCAATGATCCTTGACGATTTTCTAATCGACGCAGAAACCAAAGAACTCAGCTATCAGGAATTCTTGCACCGGCTGATTCTGCATGAGTTGCGTAAGCGAGAAGAAAAACACCGGGAAAAGCGCTTAAAGTGGGCTGCTTTTCCTGAATACAAAGACTTAGATTCCTTCAATCTGGCCGAACAGCAATCCTTGAGCAAAAAGCAGTTGCAACAACTGAAGGAACTGCTCTGGGTTGAGCAGGCATACAATCTGATACTGCTCGGTCCCCCAGGGGTCGGAAAAACTCATTTAGCCATCGGTCTGGGTATTGAGGCTATTCACCGGGGGTATAAAGTCAGTTTCATTCAGATGGATGCCCTGGTTCACCTCCTTAAGACTCAGGAAATCACCCGCAGCGGCCGAGCCAGGATGAAACGAATAATTAACTCAGACTTAGTCATAATTGATGACCTGATGTTTATGGCCATGGATCGCGATGAAGCCAATATGTTCTTCCAATTAGTTAACAAACTCTATGGACAAGCTTCCCTTATAATTACCTCCAACAAAGGTCCCGAAGATTGGGGTGAACTGCTTGGTGATCCGGCCATCACTACCGCAATTTTAGACCGCATAATTCATAAAAGTGAGGTGGTACACTTAAATGGTGACAGCTATAGAATTAAACACCGAAAAACCATTTTTGGAAATAATTAGGTGTTAAAAATTATTTAGCGAAATTTGTTCAAAAGTACTTGACGGTCACAAGCTGTTCGTTCATATTTCCCTTGTTGATACTAAAAGCAAGAG
>JASEIZ010000278.1 GCA_030017395.1 Desulfobacterales bacterium
TGCCCAACAAAATACCTTCGGATAAACAATCAAAAATACTGCTGGATATCGAGAAGAAAGCAATTGAAGAAGGCTTTCCGGCAAACTGACAGTGGACGATCAGTTTACATGAATAAAATACCTGTAATAGATTTATTCGCTGGACCTGGTGGATTAGGGGAAGGGTTTTCATCATATGTAAATGAACTAGGCGATCACCCGTTCAAACTGGTTCTGTCAATTGAAAAAGATTGTTTTGCATATCAGACACTGAGGCTTAGATCTTTTTTAAGGGAATTCGATGAGAATACCCCCCCAGAATATTACCGGTGTTTAAGAGGTGAACTTCACTGGGATGAACTGTTCGAATTATTCCCCGAAAAAGCCTCACGCGCATCAGATATAGCTTGGATGGCTGAATTGGGTGTTACAAAACACAGAGAAGTTGACCAGCGAATCAAAAACGCCATTCATGATTCCGCAACATGGATTTTGATGGGAGGACCTCCTTGCCAAGCATATTCAATTGTTGGGCGTTCGCGGATGGCAAGGATCTGGGAAGAAAAGCCAGAAGAAAAAGAAAAGGATCGCAGGCATTTTCTTTATAGAGAATATCTCAGGATCATAAAGAAACATAAACCTCCTGTTTTTGTGATGGAGAATGTCAGGGGCATACTTTCTTCCCAAATATCAGATGGCAGGATATTCGATCTTATTATTGATGATCTTCATAATCTCGGTTATAGGCTGTATTCATTTGTGAAACATTCGGGGGAGGAAACAGGTATAAATAATCCGGAGGACTTCATTATTCGATGTGAAAAATATGGAATACCTCAAGCACGACATAGAGTGATTATATTTGGTGTTAGTAAAAGGGTTAAGGCTGCACCAAAAGTGCTTGCTCCTCAACCGGAAACAATAAGGCTGAATAGCGTGATCGGCGATCTTCCCAAGATACGAAGTGGACTTTCCAAAATCACAGACACTATTGATTCATGGATAGCGGCCTTGCGAAAATTCAATAGTGAGGCAATGTTTGATTTGGATACTTCAATTAAACGAGAGATTGACGAACAGCTGAACGGTATTCCGAGAACGTTTGGCCGAGGTGGGGAGTATGTAGAGAGTACTTGCAGTGGCCCAGAGTTCGAGAGGGGCTGGTTTCATGATCCGCAACTGAAAGGAGTGTGCAACCATTCATCGCGAGGTCATATAATAGCGGACCTGCATCGCTATCTATTTGCTTCATGTTTTGCGAAAGTAATGAAACGTTCACCAAGGTTAAGCGATTTTCCCAAACATCTCCTACCAAAACATCAAAATGTAACAGAAGGTATACAAGGAAAATTTGCTGACAGATTTCGAGTCCAATTAGCGGATGCACCGGCCACTACAATTACCTCGCATATTTCGAAAGACGGGCATTATTTTATACATCCGGACCCAAGTCAATGTCGGAGTCTAACTGTTCGTGAAGCAGCTCGAATTCAGACCTTCCCAGATAATTATTTGTTTGTAGGACCGAGAACATCTCAATACACGCAAGTGGGCAATGCAGTGCCACCTTTACTGGCAAAAAGATTGGCCGGAAAAGTATACGAGCTACTTGAAGATGCAAATCTCACAGGGCTATAAAATGACAGATCGCATTACAAAAGAACACCGAAGCTGGAATATGTCTCGAATTCGTTCCAAAGACACTAAGACCGAAAAGGCGGTCCGGTCTATGTTGCATAACATGGGGTACCGATTTCGCCTCCATGTAAAAGAATTGGCGGGGAAACCAGATATCGTGCTTCCAAAATATAAAACCATTATTTTTATTCACGGTTGTTACTGGCATAGACATCCCGGATGCAAATATGCCTACACTCCAAAGTCCCGCGTTACCTTCTGGGAAAAAAAATTTAAAGAGAATGTCAGAAGAGACGAAAAAAACCAACTTGATTTGAAAAAACTCAACTGGAAAGTAATGGTAATCTGGGAGTGCGAGCTCTCCGATCTGGAAATGCTGAGAAAAAAATTGGGCGCAATTAGGATTGATTCCCCGTAAATTCTACTATGCTCCGAGTAATCAGTTTTTCACTGATTAAAGCTCGATTCTTTAAAATGTTCTCTAATATTATCGAAGCTAATAGCCAGATCCATTCCAAGCCACAGATCGGTATTCACGATGGGTTCACTGTCTAAGCAGCCAAAAACAATTTGTTTTTCATCATCAGAATCTTTTACACGAACCCACATCCATTCGCTTTCGCCTGTTTGCTCGCATTGGAATTCAACTTTAATGTAATCTCCCGGTTGATAGACGCTCATAAGCTATTCTTTCTTTTATAAAAATGAGTTTAAACCAAAGATAACCGCAGCCGACCTCATATTATTTTGCTCACTTAAAAATTTCTCTTTGAATCAGTGGATTTAATATATGTGGATCACGTTGGCATGTCAATATGTTACCTGTGAAAATAGTCATTCATTAGTGAACTATATGGAAGCACTTTCCGTAGTCACGACAGCATATATTCCAAATAGCGCGACCGGAGTTGTTTGCTCGTCACTTTTACATCTATAGCAAATTTTTTATCCATCTCAGACCTTG
>JASEIZ010000279.1 GCA_030017395.1 Desulfobacterales bacterium
TGGATGCCGGATCAAGTCCGGCATGACGATTTCAAGACTTTTTACGAGATCATCATAATTAATAAAAAAATATTTACAGCCTTGACAAACTTTTTAAGTTGTTATATTGATATAACAAGCAATCAAGACATATTATGATAAAATATTATACGAACAGAGAATTGTCAAGGAAATTGGAAATAAACATTGCCAGATGGAAAAGGTGGTCAAGGGAATTTCTTCCTCCAGATCCTTTGGGTGGAATGCAGTCCGGGTATGCAAGACAATATAGCCCCGATGGTGCTTTTACAGTATTTTTAGGCGGTTATCTGGTGGCTTATATGAAATTTACTATTCCGGAGGCAAAGCAAATTTTGAAAGATTTGCATGACTGGCTTGTGAATAATGGATTTTATTTTCTTGATAAGGGAGATTCAAAAATTTCAGATACTATAAATAGTGTTATTTATAGGCATGTTATTTATATTCATGAAAACAACCTGTCGGAGAAACGCATCGATTTTTGTTATAAAATAAAGGGGATAATCTCTGATATGCCCGTGGATTACAATGGCCGGCAAGTGCGAGAAGAGCTCTATATGGAAACAACAATTAAAAAACCCGATAAGCAGACTCCTGAACCTGATGCAATTAAAGTTAAAATGTTAAATATTACAGAGGTTCGCAATAAATTATCAGAAAGGCTGGGGCTAAACAAGTAAAGGATTGATGATTGTCGATTTATGATTGTCGATTGAAAAGATAGACCCGCCTGCCTCGCCTGATCAAGGCAACAAAAAGACGAGGAGCATTGAGCATGGCTCGCGATGGCGGGCAGGGCGAAGCGATTCCATCAATCAACAATCCAAAGCGGTTATAGAAGTCTATATATTTCGGAAAGTTCTATGGGAGAGAAGCTACCCGCACCTGCCGGTAATGTTACCCCATAGCTGCGAAGCAAGTTGGCTCGTGTCGCAACCGAGGCGCCATAAAGAAGATTCATAGCAACAGTTACTGTTTTGCGGTTTTCCATTTTTTCGAGGAATGATCCTTTTACCCATTCATTAAATGCGCCTATGGCAGGGCCGCACCAGATCTGGTAATCCATTTTTCGTGAAGGATCTCCTGTTGTAGCCCAAGTCGAACTTTGTCCCAGATAGGATCGAAAGACAAGAGCCATCTTGTGCTTAGGGTCATTTTCAGCCAGTTCGATCTGTTTTGGATCACGTTTGAGGAAAAAGCCTTTTGTCTGTTCCCAGCTTTCTTCAAAACTGGAACGGAAAAGGTCTTGTTCAATAACACGCCTTTGCTTTTCAGGTATGCTTTCATAACTTTCGTGTCTGCTGTAAAGATCGTAAAGCTTCAAGGCGCGAAAAGGAAACAAGGTTCCTCGTTTTAATACCTGAACCTTTACTCCCATTTCAAACATATCTGCTGCCGGCGCCATGGTTACATCTGCCTGGCCGGCTTCCGAAAGCAGCCGGCGAACAGTTTCCGATGTGCCGGCTTCAACACAGGACTGATTGATGGAGCCGGTTAAAATATAGGCAGCGCCCATTGCAAACGCCGCGGCCGCTGAATAAGGGGTTGCAATTCCTCCGCCAAGCCCAACGCAAAGAGGAGTCGTATATCTGTATTTTTCGGTGATTTTATTGCGAAGCGCAAGCATGGTAGGCAATAATGTAATAGCCGGCCTGTTGTCTGTATGGCCCCCGGAATCGGCTTCCGCAGTCAAGTCCTCGGCCATCGGGATCAAAGTTGCCAGTGTTGCTTCCTGTGTTGTAATCATTTTTCTTTCAACAAGCTGGGCCAGAAGTTTTTCCGGCGGGGGTGAAAGGAATTTTTCTGCGACCTCAACCCGTGATACTTTGGCGATTATCCTGTTTGGGCATATTATATCGCCGTTTTGGTTATTATGAATTCCATGCACACGAAAGTAAACAATAGGCAGAGTAAGGTCGAGATACGCGGAAGCGCTGACAAGCCTTATTTCATGCTTTAAATATAAATTTACAACCGCAGCCTCGAGTTCAGGATCGTTGGGGCTATGGATAAGATTAAAGCCAAACGGCAATTTGTGTTCTTTAAGACCGTATATTGCGGATTCTATTTTATCCGTGGAAAGGCCCGCAGCGCCGAAAAATCCCAGCATTTGCGCGCGGCCGGTTTCTTGAACCATCCTTACGGAGGTGATCCCGTTAGCCATGGCGCCTGCGATATAGGCATAGCAAAGATTGTGCCTTTTTTTGAAATAAGGATCGCCCAGATTTTCAGGGGGGAGCGGCGGGGAATATGCGCAAAGAGGATAATCCCCACGGCTTGGCTCCGTTAAATTACCGATAGTAATTATTCCGCCCTTTCCCACAGCGAGGCGGCCGTCCATATCCAGCAGGAATACAGGTTCTGTAACCCTGCTGATCGCTTTTTTAACCGCGTTATCTCCGTACTCAGGATCGGTCTTTCCTTGAGTCCACCATCCTGCGTTTTTTTTGTTTTTAAATTTATGCAAAATTTATTATCTTTTCTCCTGAAACTGAATAAAATTAAGTGTTGGGGTATTTGCTTTGTCGGTTTTTGGCAGATGAACCGCAAAAGCG
>JASEIZ010000027.1:0-5554 GCA_030017395.1 Desulfobacterales bacterium
AAACAAAATCAATACAGGATTATTGTTTGGGAAAAAGCTTCCTGTAAAATATTTTTTTGTGATATAAGAATAATTATGGTTATCATTGAATCATCCGGCATTACAGACATCGGCAGAAAACGAAAAAACAATGAGGATTGCCTGTTTCTGGACGATGACCAGAGACTTTATGTGGTAGCCGACGGCATGGGAGGGCACCAGGCCGGCGAAGTTGCAAGCAAGCTGGTAGTTGAAACAATTCAAAAATACATGAAGCGTTTCGGGGAAGAGAAGGGGAGAATGGCCGATCGGCTCCTTTCCAGCATCCATCTGGCCAACCAGGTAATATTCCGTGCCTCGTGCACTAAAAACTCATACCAGGGGATGGGCTCCACTGTATCGGCGGTCTGTTTCACCGATAATACCGTCATTGCCGCCAACGTTGGTGACAGCCCCATATATCTTGTGCGTGATAAAAAAATAAAGCTGCTGTCGGTAATCCATAACCTTCTTGCAGAACAGACGGCTATCGACCCGGCAGGAGCAAAGTATCTGAGCAGCATATCCAAACACATACTCACCCGCGCCATAGGAATTGAAAAAACAGTAAGGCCGGATATCTGCGAAGTTCAATATTTCAAAGATGATATCGTTGTTATCGGTTCCGACGGCTTAAGCGATAAGGTCTCTCCTGAAGAGATAGTTGCGGTTGTTAATAAAGAAAACCCGGATAAAGCATGCAAGACGTTGGTGGATCTGGCTAATAAATATGGAGGAGACGACAATATTACTATTATTATATTAAAGGTAAAAGGTCCCTGAAAGACTTAGGGACACGCCTTATCATGATCCTTTTTAACAAAAAACCCGCCTTCAGCAGCTTTTTACGAATTGCTGATGTATCATATTTTATAATCATTTCAATATATTTTAGAAATTTATAATTCACAATTCAAGATTTTGACCCGAGCCTTTCACCGAAAGAAACGCCTAAATTCAACCCCGTCCCCCTTTGGTCCCCGTCCCCCTTTGGTCCCCTTCCGCTTGTTTACCCCACCGCATGCAGACGGGGTATTAAAAAAAACATAATAAAAGGACTTGACATATTTTAAGTGTGGTATTATGCTTACCACGTAGTTAAAGATTTACCACATAAAAATAATACTAAAGAGGTCCAACGAAACAATCCAAAGGAAGGAGGAGCAATGTTTGGGGAATTCATTAAAACTCTTAGGCTCGACAGAGACATTAGCCTTAGGGAATTTTGCCGTCAGCTATCTACTGATGCAAGCAATTGGAGCAAAATTGAAAGAGGAATTTTGCCCCCGCCCCAAGGTGATGAAAAACTCGACCAAATCGCTGAAGTATTGGACATTAAGAAAAGCTCGGAACTTTACAACGAACTTAAAGATAAAGCGGCTATTGACGCAGGAATCATCCCAAAAGATATCCTGTCTGACCAGGAAACTCTTAACTTATTACCTATGTTCTTCAGGACTGTTCGAAGCGAAAAGCCTACCGCTGAGGAAATAGAAAAGCTGATCGAAAAGATCAGAGGAGAAGGTTGATGGAAGATTATTCGAAGTTCAAATGCCCTTACCTGGAAAAAAGAGAAATCTGGCAAATAGCGGAAAATTTTAGAGCTAAATTCTGGCCCGAAAGCACACTACCTGTTGACATCGAGAGCATAATTGAAAAAAGGCTCAAATTAAACATCGAACCGGAGCATGATTTGCTGAGTGATTGCGACATAGATGCCTATCTTCAGATTGATCTTACAGGTATCGTAGTTGATAATACACGTTATATGGATGAAAGGTTTGGCAATCGGCTCCGATTCTCTTTTGCCCACGAATTAGGCCACCTTTTTTTACATAAAGAGATATACAAAACCTTTGCAATTAAAGAACCCTCAGACTGGAAAGAATTTATGCTCAATATATCTGAAAGAGAGTATAATTTTTTTGAATATCAGGCTAACGAATTTGCCGGTAGAGTTTTAGTCCCTCGTGATAGATTATTATCTGAATTAGAAATTTGTCTTAATAAAATACAAAAAATTGGCATGTTAGATTATCTCGCATCAGATCCAGGAATAGTTTTGTCAAGTATTAGTACAGCCTTGTGTAAACCTTTTGGAATATCAGATCAGGTTATAGAACGGCGCGTTGAAAGAGAAGAAATATGGCCCCCTAAAATTGAATACATAAACGGCGGAGGTGTGAAACTTCAAAAATTTTAATACGGTTTTAGATTTAGAATAAAAGGATGAACTCGGCCACTTTCTCCGGCACATCTTCTTTGGACAAAAAACCCAGTTTCACCGCTCTGCAGACAAGAAAATCGTCTTCCAATACCCTGCTCAATTCACGCTTATGCGCAAGACGAGCCAGCTCCCGCAGCTTTTTACGAATTGGTTTTGAATAATTATGTGTCATATTTTATAACCATTTCAATATATTTTAGAAAGTTATAGTTCTATGGACGTTACCTACTTCAATAGCAACTGTTTCTAACTAATGTGCTGATCAAGATGCGACACTAACTAAATGAGAGTGATTCTTATTCAGCCATTCCAAAACGTCTGCTTTCAATCTGATCAAAAGGGCCTTATGGATAAATATCTTGACAGCATTTCCCCCACAAACTATACAGATTCTTATTTAGCAACCGATATAAACAAAAAAAACAATCAACTCTGGAATAATGCCTTATGAAAATAGAGTATAATTTTATTACCTTAGTTGCTTTAGGAAGTTTTAATCCTGCAATAGTTTCTCCAGATTTTTTAAACACAGTATGTGAACTCAAATTGGGGGAACCTGATGACCAATCACCACCCGATATTCCTGTAATTAGACATCTTAAATTTCATAATCTTAAATTCACTGTGGAGATGAATAGATTGCAAATAATGGAAACAGAAATTGAAAATATTACTGAAACAAGGGTCTTGAGTATTTTCAATGTTTACTACGAAAAGCTTCCTTACACTCCGCTCAAGGCTGTTGGAGTGAATATCAACTGTGATCTTATTGCTGAAATGGAAACCAAAACTGAAGCTTTGAAGAAAAAAGTCAGCAATCCAGGCACTTATTTAGATTTCTTTAAAACTACTAAGATAAATGTAATTGAAAGTTCATCGCAAACTAAAACTGATAAAACGTGGATGAGTTCAAATTATAACATTGAGAACGTACATGGCTTGACTCGATCCGTCAATGTCACGCAAAAGAAAGATTCTTTAACTCTTAATTATAACTATGAAGCTGGGGCAGTGGATAAGCATAAGTCGAATTTATCCTTACTATTAGATGGATATGAAGAGTTTTGTCGCGAGTTTTCGAGTTTTGTGAAATATTTGGAGAGTTAATTGATGGAACAATCCCTAAGCACTGACAATATCGTTTACGATCCCAACATGGGCGCTGGAAATGGCAACCGGAATATGACGGATTTGGCCGGTTTTTTGTCATCACAAACGATTGATGGCAAACATACATTTTTTACCCCGAAAAAGCCTTATTCTGACACAACCAACGTTGCCGGGAAAACTGTTCCATTAGATTTAAAAGGAATAATCGATTGGACTGATCTTGCACTTGAAGAACTTGAGAAGGTATATGAGGAATGTTCAGAAGCAAACTGGGATGGTTACGGAGCTTTGCCGATATCCCGTGAAACATATTCCGAAGCACGCAAGTTGTTAAGAATGATGCCTTCTTCTTTGTCAAGGCCAGACATTTCGGCTGAACCAGATGGTGAAATAACATTTGAATGGTATAAGGAAAAGTATTCAGTATTTGTGATTAGTGTTGGTGGTAACAATATCATCACCTATGCTGGATTGTTTGGTAAAAGCAATAAAATACATGGTACTGAATATTTTGCTTATGAATCGCCTGAAATTATTCATCATTGCATTCGGCGCTTGTCCCATAGAGTAGTATGAAATTGCAAGATGCAATATCTCCATTAGAATGCCTTGCGCGCTTTATTCTACAGAAAAAGTGGTATAGAGCCGATAAAACAATAAAGCATAATACTTTTATGCCAAACCAAAATGGCGAAGTTTCGGTATACCGAACCAAAGACCTGACTTGCCAACAAATTGATGAAATAGGTCTGCTACATGTAGCTGAAATACAAAATAAAAAATTATTGGGACGGGCGGAGATTGCCGCGTCAAGTGTTCTAAAACAAGACTTAAAAATTGAAGCAGATACTGAACCACATCCACGACATGCAAATATTATCGGATGGCCAACCGATAAGTCAAAACACAAGATGATCGCTATCGAACTCGCAGCCGAGGCGCAACTCCACTTAATAAACAATCCATGAAAAACACCTAAGATCGAAACCTTTCAAATATTTCCTGCAAATAAATTCGCCCACAGGGAAACATTCTCCATGTTTACCGGCCGGGCACCCATTTTGATAAGGTTTTTATTGTAATCACTTTCAAATGTATAAACCGGTTTTTGCCAGGAGATAATTTCTTTGCAAAAGGCTTCTGTCTTACTGGCAGGACCAGCATGGATCACGAAAACAGCGGCAGACATGGCCGCGACAAATAGATTGCGGTAAAGGGACCTCTGAGCGGAAATACGTGGTTGATTTTCATCAAATGGGGAGAGAAAAAGCAGCCGATTGTCTTTCAGGTGCTTTTTGTATTCTTTGTTTATCCGCATGTTGTTGATGCTTCTGGCAGGGCAGATGATGATGGGCTGAGCGCCGCGTAAAAGTATTGTGATGCATTCACGTTCCATGGGCGAATGGAATCCGCTGATAACCGTCATGCCGGCATCCCTTAAAATTTGCGCAAGGTCATAGGTTTTTACTATCAGATCGCCCGGGCATTTTGATGAGCAAAAAAAGGCTGTTGGGTTATGGCGAAAGATGTCGAGGTCTCCTATGGCCGTGATCGTGTCCGGAGCGTCTTTGCCCAGGTACTGCTGCAAGGCTGAGGGATAATTCGGGTCGTTTTTCTTCAGGTTGATTGTCTCCATCTCTCAGCTCAATCCCATACGATACTTGATGTCGTAGTTGATGATGAAGTCGAGTTCTTCATCGGTAAAGCCATAGTGCTTTGCTAAGACTTCATCAATTTCATCAACTATAGGTTTTGATTGTTTAGGATAGAATTCGTCGTATGCAACGCTCCCCGTTGTTTTATAACTACACTCTTTTCGCTTGGCATTTAGTTTTAAGCTAATCATCAATTCATCCGAAAGATCTGCCAGCTTATTTTTTAACGGTTTTGACATCTGATCAATGCCAATAGGAAAATTATTAATCTCGCGTAAATTTAAATGTCTGGAATCCGAAAAAATTATATACCACCAATAAAAAAGAGAGCTATTGAGACTTGAAGCAGCTACTGCCGCATCCAATTCTGAAAAAAAGTGTAAAGATTTTACCTGAGTGGAAATATGAACTCCTTCGCGTTCATTCCAAAAATAAGGAGCAAAGTTCATCGCTCTAATCCAGTATCGAGGTGCATTATGGAAATAAATAATATATGGGGAATTATCCGTTGCAAAATTTCTTGATAAAAGTGAATATGCATTTA
>JASEIZ010000027.1:5564-14777 GCA_030017395.1 Desulfobacterales bacterium
CCAAACTATATGTTCAATCTGTTGGTGTACTTTTGGTATTGAATTTGGGAAATTCAAATCAGAAGTATTAGTATACTGGACACTTTGGAGCAGATATATTCGGAACTCTTCATGCCAATGGTGATATTTAGAGGAATAAACAAAGTTATTTGGCTCTCCATGCTCAAGCAAGTAAATTGCCAGACGTTGGTCAACACCGACAAATAGTTTTGCAGGACGAATGCAGTATGTTGAAAGCCATATCTGAGAAGATTTTTGGTTAAACAAAGAGATTAATGCGCTCATTCTATCTGTGCAAATACCTGAGTGTGGAATAATCATCCCTGTTCTTCCTTTATTAAATAATAAACGGGAATTCCTTTCAACTACATATGCATAAAGATTTTCACATCTTTCTGTTTGATAACCCTTCACTAAGTATTGACCTTTGATTTTCTTATACTCCACATACGGCGGATTTCCAATAATTACATCAAATCCGCCTTCATTAACAATCCCATAAAACTCGCTAAACCAGTGAAAAGGCTGGTGGCTTTCTTGCCATTTGGCGAATTCCCTGTTGTATTTCTTCTCAGAAGGTATGTTGTTTCGGTCAATCCCATATTCCGAAGCGAGGTAACGATCCAGTTCATCTGAAAGGAGCTTCAACCTGCCGCCAAGTTCCTGCTTGGCATCTGAAAAATCCTTTGTATCCATTCCGTGCTCTGTCTGCATCTGCCGGAACTTCTTGAATGACCTGTCAGCAATTTCGGCCTTTTCCTCTATTTGTTTCAGAGCATCAACTTTTTCGCCAAACATAAAGGTTTGTTGCTTTTGAAGACCTGCTTTAGATGTAGTAATTGCCTCCCTGACTTCATTCTTGTTTGCAAAACCCACAAGCGTATTCCCAGCCCGGATATTAAAATCAATATCCGGCAACGGCTCGATCTTATCAACACTATCAACCTGAGCAACCAGTTTGAGAAAGAGGCGAAGCTTGCAGATTTCTGTTGCTTCCTCCATGATGTCCACACCATACAGGTTGCTTAGTATGATCGACTTGAGGATGAAATAGCGGCGGTTTGGGTGCTCCTCTATCTGTTTGACTATTTTTCGGAAATCACCGAATTTGTCGGAGCGGTGTTTCTGTCCTGAACTTTCCAGTTCATCAAGAAAGACCTGCATCCGGTCAAGGCAGGCCTCATACAGCGGTTCAAGTATGTTGAGCGCAGCAAAGAGAAAAGCGCCTGAACCGCAGGTCGGGTCCAAAACGCTCATCCCTGGTTGAAACTGCTCATTCGACTTTTCCGGTATCCGGCCTGATAGGGTGTAGTAAATGGCGCGGAGCAGTTCAGGGCCTTCACAATTTTCAATCACGTCTTGGGCAAACTGGCGGATGTCTAAATTATAGGTGATAAGATCGTTGATGGAGCTGATTTCACCGTTTTCAAGTTTGCCATAGACTTCTTCGTAACGCTGTCGCCGTGCCACCACCTCCCGCCAGATTTCGGTAGGCAGAGCATATTCCGGACTTGCAGGCTTGTTCCACTCGGTGCGCTTTGAAACATTCTTTATCCCGACAGCGATTTCTTCGGGCAGGTCTGATTTTACTCCTTGTTTTACAGCATTATAAATATACCGGTCGGGATCTTCTTTGAGCAGTCGCCATGCGGACTGCTCACCTTCAAAGGCAATTCTACATTTCTTTTGGGCCTGATCAAACAAAAAGGGAATGATGGTGTTTTTGCCGATATACTCCGTGATATCCTCTTTTGTGTAATAGGCCCCCATCTGTTTCTGGTTGATGTATTTTTCAAATATATAGCCAAGGACATCCGGGTTGATTTCATTATCAGCCCTGAGCTGGCGTTCATCAAGATGCCATTGGTACTGCTCAAAAAATGCAAAGAGATTTTCAAATGCCGCATCTTCGATCTGAATCTCTTTGCCGTGCAGATTTTCAATCTGGTGCCTTTGAAAAAGACCTCCATCAAGATAAGGCACCTTGCCCAAAAGCCTGTTAGTTTCCGGGGTGCGGTCTTCCTCTTTTTTGGCAAAGCCCTCAAAAAAGAGCGGGCAGAGGAAATTCCTGTAATACCCGTTTCTGCTGTGTTCTTTGCTCTTGCGCAGGCAGTCCCTCAGGTAATCTGTATTATTATCGAGAAAGCCTTTTTTCTGGATGAAATAGATGAACATGAGGCGGTTTAACATGACAGATACGTACCACCTCTGAAACTTTTCTTCGGGAATGCCCTGCAGGAACTTTAAAAACTTTTCGTGCTCTGTCTTGAACCGGTCGTAGAACTTCTTTGTGACTTTCTCTACATCAAATGCCTTTTTGGCGCGTCTGCCCACTTCAATAATGGTCAGTTGCTCCTCTTCTTCAAGACTGAATGCCAGATTGTCGATCTTCTGGATAAGCAAATCGCCGGACTGGCCTGCATAATAGGTGTGCTCGCGGCATTGAGCGGGCTTGCCGGGCTGCCGTTTTACCCATTGCCAGACCTGCCTGGTCTTATCTGCATTGAGATAAATGATGAGATGCTCGTGATGGGGTTTTGTAACCTGCCGCTCAATCTTTCGCCGAATCGAGTAATCAGGCATTGATCCATTACTCGCCGGCCCGCAGACAAAAACAACTATGCCGCGTTTTTCTGCAATAGCGCCAAGTGCAAAGTTCTGACCGTCAATTGGAATGTCAAGGGCAGAGGTATAATGATCCCATCCTAACTCTTCGACAAACAGGGTTTTGAAGTCAAACTCCCGGAGGAGCCTTCTGGTTTGTTCAAGATTAAGAGGCATAGTTATTTGCCCTCAGCCCCAAAGAACAGATAATTTTCGGTTCGCGGATTTCCCCATCTTCCTCATGAACAAGACAGAGGCGGTCTTCTTCTCTGAGCGCAGTAACCAGTTGGGCTAAAGCCATATTCGATATGCCGCTTCGAAGCTGGCGGTTTAATGTATCGATAGCGGATTGGCGCAAAGGATAACGGTAGATATCGTCTATTGCACCAAGCAATTGCTTTGACTCGAACAGCGTGCCTTCGACTTCTTCTGCATAGTCTTTAAGCCGTTCATAAGTACGAAACCGCGCGCCCGAGGGTCTTCCCAACTGGCCGCCGATGTGTCGTTCTTCTTCAATCAGAAGATCAACACCTTTTTTTACCAGTTCGTGATGATTTTCATGCCGGGGAATGGCTGCTGTATCAGGACGGCATTTTGCCGTTTTAAGTATTTCAAACTGTGATTCCGTCACACTGCCGCCTTTTGGGTCAATCCAGGCAAGGGCATCGTTTCCTTCACCTGTCCGCATATAAACCAGAACCCCTTCCTGTTTTGTGCTTTCTGCTTCAAGCTCTTTTGTGGAATAGACCACCGAAGGCATGGCAGGAATGATTCTTTTAAGCTTTGGATCAGCATCTGTAGCATTTTTCCAGATCTGATAAGCATAGGATGCAAGATCGACCTCTGTATCATCATCTCCGTCCAGAATTCCTGCTTTTTCATTATAAAGATCTACCACGGCCTGATCGTTGCAGTCATCTTCAAAGAATGCTTCATCAGTACCGACAACCTCCGCATTTTCCTGCAATCTTAACCTCACTCGATCCCTGAGACGAATGATACGCTCCACTCCTTCTGCGGGAAGAAAGGAGTAGCAAAGAATATTTTCCGCGTTCTGACCGATTCGATCAACACGCCCTGCACGCTGGATCAATCGAATAATAGCCCAAGGCAAATCGTAGTTAACCACAATAAAGCAGTCCTGTAAATTTTGACCTTCGCTGAGGACGTCAGTGGCGACAAGAATACGCAGTTCATCATCAGGTGTAATCCGCCTGCGTTTTTCGTTACTCTCCGGACTGAAACGCCAGGCAAGAGCTGTCGGGTCCGGGGAATCTCCTGTCACGCCTGACAAGCTTGATACACCACTTAGTTTCAAGTGTTTTTCCAGATAACGCACAGTGTCGGCAAATTGGGTAAAAACAATAACTTTTTCACTTAGGTGTTTTTCCGCAATTAATTTATGCAAAGCGTCCAGCTTGGTGTCTTTAGTTGAATCCCAATCGCCGCATTTTTTTAGTATTCCCAAAAGAGCGTTTCCGTCGCTCTTTAAATCATTTGCCAGAGCCTTGATAAAAAGCTCCGGACGCAGCCATTTGAAGCGGTTTTTATATTCTGAGGCGTATTTTGCATAAATTTCAGCAGCACGATTTTTATAGTCTTTCTCGAATTTCAGAGATCCCTTCTCGTCAATCTCGTTTTCACCGGGATTATCTTCATTGTCGAACAGGTCTGATGTAATGCTCGTTGCATCGGCATCCTCATCGAAAATGCGGGCATCTAACAATCCGGCATCCTGGGTGCCGACAGGAAGGGGCTGACCTTGCTCGATTGCGTGAAGAAAAATATAATTGCGCAGAATGTGTCGTTCTATAGATAAAATAAATGCCTGCCCGCTGCTCTCCAGCCGCTTGAAAATATTGGTGCGGCAAAAACCCATGAGCCTTTTTCCTGCGCGGGAAAGATCATTCAACGCTCTGATTTCAGATTGGGTGGGCGGTTTTCGGTGGGATTCCTTTACATAATTACCTAATCCGTAACGAGGAAGTCTTAAGCTATTGATTATATCGACTACATCCGAAGCATAAAGTTTTGCATACTGATCACCCGGATCTTTATCATCGATCTTGAATTTTATTGTTTTTGGCAAGCGCGCGGGAAAATAAGACCGGTTTCCATCTTCAAATGTAAGGTATTTGCGCCCGTTTTCAGGATCGGTTTCCGCATAGTTATCCTGAATAAAACTCCTGGTGCGTCTGACAAGGAAAAGGCGCATGAGTTCACGCCAGTCATCTGCATATTCGCTCTTTTCAAAAGCAGCCAAGGAACGTATGGGGCACTGATATTGACGCCTGAACTCAATATCACCCATATCCTTTAACAATCGTTCAGGCCTGATAGTTAATTCTTTGTCTTCTGGAACAAAAAGACGCAACTGGTTTGATAGATCAAGATAGGTTTTGTTGTAAGGTGTGGCTGAGAGAAGAATAACCTTGCTCTCATTTTCATTTATATATTCCTGAATCGCATGATAGCGTTTACCTTCACGGTTTCGCAGGTTATGACTTTCATCTATTAAAACAAGCCTGAACCGCCTCAAGTCAGGCAACTGACTGATAACCTGGCCTATGGAAAGCACCCTTGCGCGAAGGCGATACCTGTCACGATAGTCTTCCCACATATCTACAAGATTCCTGGGACATATGATCAATGTTTCCAGACCCAGATCATCTTCAAGAATACGTGCGACAGCCGTTGCCATTAGGGTTTTCCCCAGCCCTACTACATCGCCGATCAGAACTCCACCTCTCTTGTTGATATGGTGTGCAGCAATTTTAACGGCAGCTTTTTGAAATTCAAACAGTTTTTGACCAAACTCACGTGGTATGTTGAATTCGGAAAGACCCGCACGCGCCTCCTGCGAAAGATGGTATGCCATTTTAATATATATATGATAGGGGGAAATTGGATCTTCACGTGCCCAGCTTTCATCAATAATCTGGATAAGCTCATCTGAGATATCAATACACCAGCGGTCATTCCAGCGGTCATCAAACCATTGGGCGAGTTTTTTGCACGCGTCATGGTCAAGTACGTCTATATTTAATTCACCCTGTTTTGACAAACCTGAAAAAGTCAGGTTGCTGCTCCCAAGATATCCTGTTGTGGGATTGACCGGATCATGGCGGAAAAGCAGATATAGCTTTGCATGTAAAGGATGCCTGAGGAACAACTTAACAACAACTTTTTTTGCTTTAATCTGGGCGGCTAACCGGCGAAGGCCGGTTTCGTCTTCGTTTGTGGGCGTGCCGACCATCAGTTGATCCCGGAACTCCTCGGCTAATTTTTTCTTAAGACGAATTGCCGTCTGGTTGTCCATGCCGCTATCGGCTCTTGAAAGCCTCATTACCTCCCGCAATTCATCTCGAGGCAATTTTTGCATTCCTACGAGAAGGCGGCAGCAATGGTCTTTTCCTCCAGACCATGTCTTGATATATGAATCTAATTCTTTCCAGCCACGAAGGTTGAAATATCCCACACAAAAATCTGCATGGTCGGATAATTCAAGAGTCTCCTGGAGAGCGGGAAGAAGGCTTGTTTCTATGTTGTCAAAAATTCGCGGCATTAGAGCATCCTTTTTGAAGAAGTTCTTATTTGCGTCTTTCCGATGTCATCTATAACCTCGTAAGGTGAAAAAATCAATAAATCTATTGTGTTCTGATAGCGAAAGTCCGGGTGTTCCTCAGTTTATAAGTTGATATGATTAAGAAGGAAGCGTGTGCAAGGATATTAATTGGCAAACAGGAAATTTGATAATGCTACGGTATTTGGTTTGATTTGCCTACCGAATGGCATGATATCCGCCGGGAACACCTTGTGGAGAAAGAACTATCTGCCATACCTGGTTTTTTCGGGCTCGAAAAGATCCGGCACACGACAAGAGATAAAACTTCCACATCCTGTAGAATCTCTCATCATATTTTTCCTTCAGAAATTCCCAGTTCTCATGAAAGTTTTTAAACCACTGCATCAGGGTCTTGTCATAATAAACTCCGAAACTGTGCCAGTCTTCAAGAACAAATAATCCGTTAAATGCAGCGCTTAGCTGCTTTGCTGAAGGCAGCATGGAATCAGGAAATATATAGCGATTAATCCATGGATCTATGGTTGCAACTGAACCGTTTCCTCCTATTGTATGCAGGAGAAATAGCCCGTCTTCCTTAAGACAATTTTTAACTACCCGCATAAATGTTCTATAATTTTTGCATCCAACATGTTCGATCATGCCGATTGAAAAGACGCGGTCAAAAACCCCATCAATGCTGCGATAGTCCTGTCTGCGTATTTCAACCGGAAGACCGCGGCAAATCTCTTTCCCAAGCCGATACTGGTTGTCTGAAACCGTTACGCCGACAACTTCAACCTTGTAGCGCTGTACGGCAAACTTTGCAGCCCCGCCCCACCCGCATCCTATATCCAGAACCCGCATACCTGGTTTTAAGCCTAATTTGCGGCAAATCAGATCCAATTTTAACTCCTGAGCATGGTCCAGTGTTTTTGCATCATCCCAGTAAGCGCAACTATAAATCATGCGCTTGTCCAGCATACAGCGATATAAATCGTTGCCCATATCATAATGGCGCCGTCCTATATTGAAAGCGCGGGAGGGTTTTTGCATGTTGACTATTTTAGCCTTTATGGTTTCGAATAAACAGGAAAACGGTTTGATCTTTGTATCAAGTTCAGCCCTGAATACCTTATCAAACAATTTATCAAGCCTCTCGCAATCCCACCATCCATCCACATATGATTTACCCACACCCATCGAACCCTCGGCTAAAAATCTTGCATACAGCTCATCATTATGAACCTGGATATCCCATGGACGATCGCCATTAATTTTAACATCGGCAAAGGATAACAGTTTTTCAACTTTTTGACGTAATTTATCCTGAGGCATTTCTACCTCCAACTACACTTATTCTACGATCTTAAAATCCCAAATTTCATCCTTATAAATATCTCGAAGTTTACTGGAAGCCTTTTCCGGCGTTTTAGCTCTCCAGGTTAAGGCAAAATTGCCGCCCGTCATATTGTCAACATCATAAGTCCAGCCGTCATCTTTTTGCGCAAGTGTCAATAAAACAATACCTCTGTAATTTTCACCTTTTGCGCTGACCTCAACTTTGTTAACGATCATATATTTTCCTTTCCGTTACCTTTGCCTGACAATTTCCAGTTGTCATACGGGCTTGACCACAATTTTCTACCGGCAAAATATATTATAAAAATATAACAGAAAAAACCGCCAGGGTAAAGATTTTTAAAAAAAACATTATATCCTAACTCAATGAAACAATAGAAGATTATAAAGATCGCTTATGTTAAACTTATTTGGATATCGCTGATTAAACGGAATTGAAAAGCGTTGACAATCTTGACTTTATCTTGATAAAATTAAAAAATATAATAAAAATTAATATGTTCTACGCAGAAAAGTAACTGCGACTCTATACGTCATGAAAGTTAACAAAGGTCACAAAGAAGGCCGAGTAATAGATATATCAATATAAGGGAGCCAAAAAATGAAAAAGATTTTAATTGTTGATGACCAGAAAGAGCTTCTCGACCTTATGGAAGCAACTCTCGCCGTAGAGGATTATAAGATTTTGAAAGCAACAAATGGAAAAGATGCTATTAATATTGCCATGTCTGAACAACCTGATATAATCATAATGGATATAACGATGCCTGGAAAATTTGACGGGCTTGAAGCAACCCGGATTTTAAAGAATGATTCGCAAACCAGCTCATGCCAGATAATCCTCCTGACCGCCAATGCCAAGAAAAATGATATTAAAAAGGGCTTTTCAGCCGGCGCTGACGACTATTTTACTAAGCCTTTCAGCCCGCTGGAATTGATAAAAAAAGTAGAAGATATTCTTGGATAAAGGAAGATTTTATGGGCAACGATCAGTCTCATTCCAAATATTCTTATGCTGATCAACTGAAAAAATATGCATATGATTTTGCCAAAATTTACAGATCTGAAAAACAAAAACGAAAAGAACTCGAAACCGTTAATTTGCAACTCGTCAAATACGGCCACGATTTAAACAGGTCTCTCTCAGAACTTAAAACCGCCAACCTTGAAATCGAGAAAGCCTACCTTGATACCATCCACCGGCTTGTAATAGCAGCTGAATACAGGGATGAAGACACGGGCGATCACATTGCCCGCATAGGTCGCTACAGCGCACTGATAGCCGAAAAGCTCGGGAAGCAGCCTGATGTAAAGGCTAAAGATATGCTCTATGCAGCGCCTATGCATGACATCGGCAAAATCGGCATTCCAGACCACATATTATTAAAGCCCGGCAAACCAACTGATGAAGAATTTGATATAATTAAAACCCATACCACTATAGGCGCGAATATCCTGTCAAATTCCGGTGCGAAAATAATTATACTTGCGGAGCAGATAGCCCTTTCCCATCATGAAAAATGGAATGGCCAAGGATACCCTAATGGCCTTTCCGGCTTTGATATTCCTACGGCAGGCAGAATTGTAGCCGTAGCAGATGTCTTTGACGCTCTGACGTCGAAACGCCCTTACAAAAAAGCTTTCCCCATGGAAGTTGCGCTTGACATTATGAAAAAAGAACGAGG
>JASEIZ010000280.1 GCA_030017395.1 Desulfobacterales bacterium
CATTTTTAACCTCTTTAGTTTATGTCTTTATCAATATCTTTTCAATAGCGGCTTTTATTGCACTTATCTGGTTGTCGGAGTCTATCTTTTGCCCCTCAAAATCCCTGACATAAAAAATATCGACTACCTGATCGACCTTGGTTGCGATTTTGGCAATCCGGATATCGAGTCCGCACTTATACAGAGTATCTGTAATCTTAAACAAAAGCCCCGGGAAATCATAGGTAAATACCTCAATAATGGTAAAAAAACTGGAGCTTTTATTGTCCACATTGATTCGATGCGGTCTTACCAGATCACGTGGTTTTGAGGCTCTATAGGAAGATATTTTTTTATCAAGAGCTTCCACGAGATTTAACTTTTCTGACAGGGCTGATTCAAGATCTTTCTTTGCTTTTACCCACTTTTCATCTTCAAAAATCTGATCAAGCGGAGGCTTTACTTTAAAAATATCAAGAGCAATATTGTTTTTCCATGTATATGCCTGAGCGTCTAAAATATCGAGGCTGTTTAAAGTAAAAATTCCTGCGATCTTGGAAAAAAGTCCGGGACGGTCTTTAGCGCAGATTGTAACAGTCCTGGTATTTGAATCATGAGCTTTGATCACATCCCAGACAAAATCGGATTTTCCCAGACTTTTGTAAAGCCTGATATGTTCCAGCATATCCTGCGTTGGTGAATATAAAATGTATCTTGGCGACATTACATTAAATAGCGCTTCCAGCTCCTGGCAGGGCAGCAGTGTAGATGTTAAAATAAAAAGCTCTCTTTTTTTCTTTTCAATAAGTTCAATTGCCTCTTCTGTTGCCAGTTCACCTTTTTCCAGAATGCGGCGAACCTCAAGAAAAAGGTTTTTTAAAAGCGCCGAAGTCCAGCTCGACCATGCCTTTGGCCCGGTTGAGATAGAGTCTGCAACTGTTAAAAGGTAGAGCATTTTGAGACGTTTTACATCCTTAATCTTTCTGGCGCAGGTAATTGCGGTTTGCTCATCATTAATATCTCTTCTGGTTGCGGTTTTGATCAGAAAGAGGTGATTTTCCACTAAAAATACAACTGTTTCAATATCTGCTGGCTTCAAATGTTTTGCGGTTAGTATAGACCGGACGATTAGAGCGCCCCTATGTGAATGCCCTGCGCCAGGTTCCCTTTTTCCGACATCATGAAGAAGGGCCGCCCACAGTATTAATTTTTTGCCGGTTAGTTGTTTATAAAGTTTGCCGTATAATGGGTCGTTGGAGGTATCCTTTGATGTGCCGAAATTTTTTATTGTCTGAACCGTGCGCAGCATGTGTTTATCTACTGGATACAGATGATACTCATCATACTGAAAACGATTAACTATTCCTTTGATTTCTGGTATAAACCGCACAAGAAAACCAGTGCTCAACATTTCATTTAGAACATTAAGTGTTGGATCATAAGTTCTTAAAATCTTTTGAAATGATTTTACAGCAGAACCTGAAGACCTGAAATCGTCATTAATTAGATATGCAAAATCCTTTACAAGCCGTTTAGCCTCAGCGCCAAGCGGTATATTCAGGCGCGCGCTTTTCTCAAATATCTTTATCATCAAATCAGGAGAGCCCAGAATATCCTCCGGAGTTCTAAAGTTTAATCTATTCCTTATAATGCTCAACTCTTTTACTTTGACCTGTTTTGTTTTGAGCCCCGATTTTTTTGTATAGCTCTGTTCATAAAGAAACATCAAAAGCTGTTCTTTTAACAGTTCCATTTGACTATGGAGTTCACCTAAAAATCTTTCTACAGGCTCCTGTCCGTTTTCCTTTTTAAAATGAAGATCTTTCGCTAATTTCATCTGGTATTCAAAATACAGGTAATCGCATTTTCTGCCGGCTAAGTATTGCAAACGGTTTCTAACATTCCATATAAATAAAAGGGCGTTTGTCAAAGTATTATATTCCTCATGGGACAGGTAACCATAATACTCAAGATCTCTGCGCTGCTTAATATCCGATGATTTAATCTTGGCGATCCACAGCATTGTATGATAATCTCTCAGCCCTCCCAGCCCCTCCTTCAGGTTTGGCTCAAGAAGATATGTTGAGTCTCCGAATCGCTGGTGGCGCTTTTTGTTGTTTTCGATAAGAGCGCTGGTTATTTTTTGGGATTGTTTCAGCAGTATCTTTTTGCGTACCAGTTCCATAAGCTCTAAATGCAAAGAAGATGTCCCGCATATAAAACGGGCATCCAGAAGAGAGGTCAGAATCTCAATATCTTTTTTTGCCAGGCTTACACATTCCTTCAGCGATCTGACAGCATAACCGATATCAAGGCCGATATCCCATAGCGGGTAAAGAATTTCTCTAATAAGATTATCAGCGCTGTCTGGGATTTTTTTGTTAAAAAGGAAAAGAAGGTCTATGTCTGAATGGACACATTGTTCCTGCCTGCCATAACCGCCGACAGCAATAATTGCGCAGGGATTTTTAGTGTTGCTTATTTGCTGGCCTATTAAGCTTGTTTCATAACCTTTACAAAAATATTCATCCAAAAGTCCGGCATGCTGC
>JASEIZ010000281.1 GCA_030017395.1 Desulfobacterales bacterium
CGCTGAAAATTTGTCAGGCTTTCTACAACTAAATTGGAGAAGAACCTAAAACAACAAAAAGAGGCTGAATCTCACGAAACAGAGAGACACGAAACAAAGCCTGTTTAATAAGAACGTAAATATAAGTGAACAGGGATCGTGTGTCGAGTTTCAGTTTGTAGGCTATTTCGGGGGCATAGCATCATGTCAAAAGAATATAGAATTTCAGTTATTCCGGGTGATGGAACGGGCCCGGAAGTTATAACAGAAGGTATTAAAATAATTGAAACAGTGGCGGATAAGTGCGGTTTTATCTGCGAATTTACCCATTACGATATTGGCGGTGAGCATTATAAAGAAACCGGAGAAATCCTGCCGGACAAGATTCTTGAGTCGCTTGCGCTGTCTGATGCGATATACCTTGGTGCCATTGGTCATCCGGATATTAAACCCGGTATTCTTGAAAAGGGTATACTTTTGAAACTCAGGTTTCATTTTGACCAGTATATCAACTTAAGGCCAATTAAGCTCTATGAAGGAGTTAATTCTCCGTTAAAGGACAAATGCCCTGAAGATATTGACTTTGTTGTGGTTCGTGAGAATACGGAAGGCCTTTATACAGGTGCTGGCGGATGCTTAAAGCGCGGTACCGGCGATGAAGTGGCAATTCAGGAATCGATAAATACACGCAAGGGAGTGGAAAGATGCATAAGATATGCCTTTGAATATTGCAAAAAACGCAACAAGGCGAAAAAGTTAACCCTTTGCGGAAAAACCAATGTGCTGACTTTTGCCTTTGATTTATGGGAACGCGTCTTTAATGAGGTTGCAAAAGAATATCCGGACATTGAAACAGATTATGCGCATGTTGATGCTGTCTGCATGTGGATGGTAAAAAATCCCGAGTGGTTCGATGTTATTGTTACTGATAACATGTTTGGGGATATTATTACAGATCTGGCTGCAATCATACAGGGTGGAATGGGGATTGCGGCAGGAGGAAATATCAACCCTTATGGTGTTTCAATGTTCGAGCCGATCGGCGGGTCTGCCCCAAAATATACAGGCAAGCAGATGATCAATCCAATTGCAGCGATTTTAGCGGCTAAACTTATGCTTGAAGCACTAGGTGAGAATAATGCGGCATCTTTAATAGAAGTTGCGGTAACAAAGGTTTTGCGAGACGATCTAAAGGATGTTGCAGCAGGGAAGATGGGATTTACGACAAAAGAGGTCGGCGACCTTGTGTCAGAATATATTAAGGGGGAGAAGTAATCATGTCTGATAAGAAATTTAATGTCGCGGTGGCAGGCGCTACAGGCGCTGTAGGAAATCAAATGATAACCTGTCTGGAAGAGAGGAACTTTCCTGTCAAGTCTATTAAGCTTTTGGCTTCCAGTCGATCGGTTGGCCGCAAGCTTCGTTTTAGAGGAGATTTGGTGGAAGTTGAAGAATTGAATGAAAATTCTTTCAGAGGCATGGACATTGCCCTTTTTTCGGCCGGCGGTGGTATAAGTACAAAATTTGCTCCGGTTGCCGCAAAAGACGGGTGTGTTGTTGTTGATAATTCCAGCGCCTGGCGGATGGATCCTGAAGTTCCGCTTGTTGTTCCTGAAGTTAATCCTCATGCAGTTGCTGCATATGCGAACAAAGGTATTATTGCGAATCCGAACTGCTCTACAATTCAGATGGTTGTTCCTCTTAATCCTATTTACAGAAAATGCGGAATAAAGAGGATTGTGGTTTCAACATATCAGGCTGTATCCGGTACGGGGAAGAAAGCAATTAATGAACTTTTTGATCAAACAAGATCCATGATCAATTTCATCGATTATAAGATAAATGTTTATCCACACAGGATAGCCTTTAACTGTCTTCCGCACATAGATGTGTTTCTGGATAATGGATATACCAAAGAAGAAATGAAGATGGTAAATGAGACAAGAAAAATCCTGGAAGACGATAGTATAGGAGTTACTGCGACAACGGTTCGTGTTCCGGTGTTTTTCGGCCATTCTGAATCAATTAATATTGAAACCAGAATGCATATCACAGCTGCTGAAGTAAAGTCTCTTCTTGAAAATGCGCCCGGTGTTAAGGTTGTGGATGACCCTGAAAAGAATATTTATCCGTTGGCTGTTGATGCCGCTGGTCAGGATTTGACACTTGTGGGCCGTATCAGGGAGGATGAATCGATTCCAAACGGGATAAACATGTGGGTTGTTGCCGATAATATCAGGAAGGGAGCTGCAACCAACACGGTTCAGATAGCGGAAATCCTTGCAGAAAACTATTTATAAAGACCTGTAAATAGTCGAGTGGTCAAGTAGTCGAGTAGTCGAGTGGTCGAGTAGTTAACCACTCGACCAGTCTGGCTGAAGCATTACTAAAAATTGAAAATGGAGCTTAAGTGGATAGAGTACCAATTACAAAAGATGGTTATGATAAACTGAAAAAAGAGCTGGAACATCTTCGACATGTTGAGCGACCCCAAAACATAAAAGCCATTGAAGAAGCTCGCTCACATGGAGATCTTACCGAAAATG
>JASEIZ010000282.1 GCA_030017395.1 Desulfobacterales bacterium
TGTTTTTATTGACCCGAAACTTGAAAATCCAAGCTATTTTGGACAGCAATGAAGTTATTTGTAAATTTTCAACATCTTTCCGTTGACCGCCGCACAGGCGGCTTAGAAATTCTGCTGTTGTTCAGCCTGTTGTTAATGTATGTTGACCGCCGCACAGGCGGCTTAGAAATCAAATACGTGATAGTGGTACAGATTACCCGTGTTGACCGCCGCACAGGCGGCTTAGAAAGGTTAAAAAAAGGAGGTTTAATAATGATATATGTTGACCGCCGCACAGGCGGCTTAGAAACTGCTGGCGTCGTGTACCTCGTCGAGGTTGAGTGTTGACCGCCGCACAGGCGGCTTAGAAAGGGCTACCGGTACATAGAGTTGTTTGCCGGAGCCGTTGACCGCCGCACAGGCGGCTTAGAAATTATACAAATAGTATAGGGATGCAGAGATATTGTTGACCGCCGCACAGGCGGCTTAGAAACATAATTATAGCGATTTGTTCCGTCGCTATAATGTTGACCGCCGCACAGGCGGCTTAGAAATCGCACGTCTGGTGCGAGACGTACGGCGAGTTGTTGACCGCCGCACAGGCGGCTTAGAAATTAAGTGTCTCGCCTTGAGTCGTCGGTCTTCGTGTTGACCGCCGCACAGGCGGCTTAGAAAGTCCCGGTTTTCTCGGACCGCCGGATAGATAAGTTGACCGCCGCACAGGCGGCTTAGAAATGCAGCTCCTTTGCTTTCGTCTGCATCGCCGAGTTGACCGCCGCACAGGCGGCTTAGAAAACAGGTATTCTAACCTGGCGATCTTCAAATCTGTTGACCGCCGCACAGGCGGCTTAGAAAAAGCATTTCATAATCTCATTTCTTCCTGAGCCGTTGACCGCCGCACAGGCGGCTTAGAAAGTTAAGAGCAAAGTAAAATTTAAGCGCAAGCTGTTGACCGCCGCACAGGCGGCTTAGAAATCGCTACAGCATCATTGCTCCACGCTCCAGCAGTTGACCGCCGCACAGGCGGCTTAGAAACGAACCATCCGGTGCGCTCGACACCTTTGCTTGTTGACCGCCGCACAGGCGGCTTAGAAACCAGCAATCAAACCGGTGCTGCGCCTCTTTTGGTTGACCGCCGCACAGGCGGCTTAGAAATATAAACACAAACCAATCTTCTCTTTCTATATGTTGACCGCCGCACAGGCGGCTTAGAAACTCAGGAATTTTGGAATAGCAAAATTGGTCATGGTTGACCGCCGCACAGGCGGCTTAGAAATGTCAGATTTGCCGGATAAGCAATATTCCTTCGTTGACCGCCGCACAGGCGGCTTAGAAAGTAAGCGAAATTAACTAATGCTCGTGCTATCGGTTGACCGCCGCACAGGCGGCTTAGAAAGGCTTTGCCTTGCTGGGCAAGCCGGATCACGGCGTTGACCGCCGCACAGGCGGCTTAGAAAGCATGCAGGAAATGACATTGGGTATCCAGTAAGTTGACCGCCGCACAGGCGGCTTAGAAATATCTGCATGTGCGCTTGGGAGAAGCACAAGAGTTGACCGCCGCACAGGCGGCTTAGAAACGACGTGGTTTTCAGGCTCACGCCCGACGGGGGTTGACCGCCGCACAGGCGGCTTAGAAACCTCTGCAAATCGGCCCGGCCCCTTCTCTAAGGCGTTGACCGCCGCACAGGCGGCTTAGAAAGGTGTGAGTTCGTAGAACTCACGAAACGAGATGTTGACCGCCGCACAGGCGGCTTAGAAAAAATCCGCTCGTAGAAGAAGTTTTGCGAGAAAGTTGACCGCCGCACAGGCGCAGGCGGCTTAGAAAATTTATTATTCACGAGCGGCGAAATAGATCCTCGTTGACCGCCGCACAGGCGGCTTAGAAAAAAACAAGCGCTTCGCCCGCTGTCGTTTTAAGAGTTGACCGCCGCACAGGCGGCTTAGAAATGTTCTGTGAGTCCAGTTGTAATCCTGGACCCGTTGACCGCCGCACAGGCGGCTTAGAAATTAGTGGTAACTGTTCAGGCCTTAGTGGTAACGTTGACCGCCGCACAGGCGGCTTAGAAAATCGACAATTTGCTTTTCGTTAATGCCAAGCGGTTGACCGCCGCACAGGCGGCTTAGAAAATTCGGAGGATTCCACGGGGTTCGTCAATTAAAGTTGACCGCCGCACAGGCGGCTTAGAAAATATGTTATGGATGAGAGCGAAGTCATCCAATAGTTGACCGCCGCACAGGCGGCTTAGAAACGGATGGCGTGGTGCCGCAAACGCCGGGGAATGGTTGACCGCCGCACAGGCGGCTTAGAAATTGATTTGTGACGAATTATCCGGCATGACTATGTTGACCGCCGCACAGGCGGCTTAGAAATTTACTAAGTAATACAAGCCATCCTTAGTCTTTGTTGACCGCCGCACAGGCGGCTTAGAAATGTTGTCCGATTAACCATCGCACGCCGCCGCTGTTGACCGCCGCACAGGCGGCAGCACCAAATATATCAATCAGCGTGACGAAGACTTTATTCTTGCCTGCT
>JASEIZ010000283.1 GCA_030017395.1 Desulfobacterales bacterium
CCCCGCCGCAAGCAGCGGGGAATGCGCTCGCTGTTCAGTTCAAACCGTGAACGGTTACCACTTTTCTTATTAGATCGTTTGGAAAGCACTTATTTGCAATGTTAATAGTTACCCTTGCCCCGGGCTGCGCATGTAATAAAGGCTGGCCGTTTTTATCAAAAACAGCATCTATCTTATCCTGTTTAACCGGCCCTGTTCTGCTTAAAATTTCAATATTATCACCCTTGTAAAATTTATTCCGCACGTCAACATTCACGCCGCTGCCACCATTGTTTTCACATACCTTGCCAATAAACAGGCGTCCGTTTGACGGGTTGAAATTTTCATAATTCAGAGATGCCTGTTCCGGATCGCCAAAATAAAAACCTGTGCAATAGCCACGGTTATTAATGCCCGCAAGCTCTTTTATCCACTCATCTTTTACTTTGTAACCCATTGGATCGGCATAATATAAATCGATCGCCTCCCTGTATACCTTTACGGCCGAAGCGATGTAGTTGATCCCTTTCATGCGCCCTTCTATTTTTAAGGAATCTATTCCTGATTTTATCATTTCAGGGATATGTTCTATCATACACAAATCTCTTGAATTAAAAATATATGAGCCGCGGTCATCTTCAAATACAGGCATATATTCGCCAGGTCTTAACTCCTCAACAACCGAATATTTCCATCTGCACGGGTGGGAACAAAACCCGCGGTTGCTGTCCCTGTCAGCCATGAAACTGCTAAGAAGACATCTTCCTGAATAGGAAATACACATGGCCCCGTGCACAAAAGCCTCAACCTCCACCGAGCCGCACATGGCAATCTCCTTTATTTCTTTTAAGGAGAGTTCCCTTGCCACATTTACCCTTTTCACACCAAGATTTTGCCAGAACAAAACGGTTTTATAGTTGGTTGTGTTTGCCTGTGTGCTGAGATGTACCGGTACTTGAGGCATGATGCGCCGCGCCTCAAGGAATATCCCCGGGTCTGAAATTATGACAGCATCAGGACGGATTGCACCGATTTTATGAAGATAATCGCTAATTGCTTGCTGTTCGTGGTTTCTGGAGTATATGTTGCATGCCAAATATATTTTAACATTCCTGCTGTGGGCAATTTTTACGGCTTTTTGAATTTCATCAAAGGTAAAATTATCAGACATGTTCCTGAGACTGAAATCCTTACCTGCAAGATAGACAGCATCGGCTCCATAATGCATCGTAATTTCAAACTTTTCAAAATTGCCCGCCGGCGCAAGAAGCTCGACCTTATTTTTTTTGATTTTTTTTGTCATTTTTATCATTTTCACCACTGAGCACACAGAGATCACAGAAAAACCCATAGTTTCGAGCCGTCATTGCGAGGAGTGAGGAACGAACGACGAAGCAATCCCCTGGTTTTCAACAAGATTGCTTCGGTCGTACCTCCCTCGCAATGACAGGAATAATCTAATTCAGGGGTTTTCGTTCAAACACTAATTAATTCTGAGCAAAGATGCGATCAATGACAAGTTCCAGGCTCTCCTGCCATGGTTTGGTTTTGATTCCAAAGCTCTTT
Source organism: Desulfobacterales bacterium (assembly GCA_030017395.1). Taxonomy (GTDB): domain Bacteria; phylum Desulfobacterota; class Desulfobacteria; order Desulfobacterales; family ETH-SRB1; genus Desulfaltia. Next base: position 1,546 of record JASEIZ010000283.1, read on the forward strand.
TCTATCAAGGAGCAGTCAAGGGCAGAAAAAAGAGGCCTTTTTGCCGAAGTCTTATAGTCAATGGTTTTGATCGGTTGTATTTTTTCTACTTTCATTGCATCATATCTGCAGGCAATTTCAAATATTTTTTTCGCAAACTCATGCCATGTTGTTATACCCTGTCCGCAATAATGATAAGTTCCCCAAATAATTTTTGGAGCGCTTATTATCAGACCGGCAATTGTAAAAACAGTTGCCGCCAGATCCGCAGCGCTGGTTGGAGAGCCGTATTGATCACTCACAACCTTTATAGCTTTTTTTTCCCTGCCTAACCTCAGCATGGTTTTTACAAAATTATTCCCATGCACACCATACAGCCATGAGGTGCGCAAAATAATATGCTCCTTTGTTTGAAGACGAACCATTTTTTCCCCTTCTTCCTTACTTTTGCCATAGACACTAAGGGGAGAAACCTGATCCGTTTCAATATAAGGGCTCTTTTTTTGACCGTCAAAGACATAATCGGTAGATATATGTATAAACGGCAGATTTGCCTTTGCGCAAGCTCCGGCAAGATTACCAGGCCCGTCCCTGTTTACCGCAAAAGCGAGATCCGTTTCAGATTCCGCCTTATCAACATTCGTGTAGGCGGCGGCATTAACTATAAGAGCCGGCTGATAAGCAGACAGAGCATTTTCCACTTTGATTATGTTTGTTATATCTACTTGAGGCAAATCAAGACCGATTATATCAACACCAAAGAGTCGGCCCTGTCTTTGAAGCTCCCATCCAAGTTGTCCCTCTGATCCAATTACTAAAATTTTAATAGTTTTCTCCTTTACATCTCACTGCCGGATGCTTAGTTTAATTTTTTTGACAAAATAGATTTTGTTTTTTATAATTAAAAATCGACGGTTTCTTAAAAAGTCCAAAAACACCGTTTTCCGTCATTCCGGCGAAAGCCGGAATCCAGTA
>JASEIZ010000284.1:0-1569 GCA_030017395.1 Desulfobacterales bacterium
CTTCCCCACAGGAGATATAATTCAGATTTTTTATTCGGGTATATGCATGTCTGCCTGCCCGGCTTTGCTCTGCACTGCTTCCGGATAATACCTCTTGACCATTTCAACAACTATTGAAGCCTGCCTTGCCATATCTATACCGTTCTGCGCTGTGGTCAGCTGTCCGTGTCCGGATACGCAGGAGTTGCCGGTCTTCAGGTATACAGGGGCAGCAACACGGACCATCTCAGGAGCTTCATACACACGGATAAATCCGCCAGACCCAGGAGGATTGTCAGTATGTAGGTCCAGTGGAACATTAACGGTCTGTCGTAATGCTGCCAGCATAGGAAGACTCAAATCTCTAACAGGATTTATTGAGTCAGCGCCAAGTCTTTCTAATAACTTAAAGCTTGCAGGATTTCCTTGTCCGTTATGTGCTGAGTTTTTAAACTTCATATTTGCGGGCAGTTCTCCGGCTTTTCTCATCTCATCCAGAACCCAAAGAAGACCTTCATCATAAACAAGCACTCCGCGGCAGCCAATTTCAGCAATACGCTTTACATCCTCTATTGCTCTTACAACCTGCTCTTCTCCCCTTAACCTGTACGCTATTACTCTTCCCTGTTCACTCATCCGGGTTGCACTGGTGTCATAAGCTGCCCTTGGACCAACCGAAAGGTTAAGTGCAACACCGTAATGTTTGCAAATAGCAACATATTCTTTCAACTCTTCTAAGGTATGTCGGAATGCACCGTATGTCTCATCTATACGGTTAATAGTTACGCCGATCCTGTCAGCTTCTTCTAAAAGAGCTTTACATGCCAGTGCAGTGTTGACTGTTGGAACCTCAATGCGGAAATGAGCCCCATCAGGGAATCTTTTATCAGATGTAGGCAAATCATATGCGTCACCAGCCGGCAAACCTAACTTTACTAAAAATTCTCTTGTCTTATCGAACATTTGCTGATACCTCCCGAAAAAATTAGCTTTCTTTTTGGCCTGACCACAATAACAGTTGCAACACTTCCCTGGCACATGGCCAATCCAATGCTCTGCAGAGTTTGTAACCAGGTATTTGATAACAACACCAAGCCGTTGCATACTATAGGACAAATGATAAATTTGGCCAACTATCGGTAGAAAAACCCAATAGTCAAAACACGAGTTCAGATAAACATATACCGTTTCCGGAATTGGTATATTTGATTTAGCACTCGGTGATATATATTAGCAAAACACATGCCAATAATAGCATCTTATCGACCTAACAAAACAAATGGATTTGTTCCTTCTTCTATAATGCTTTAAAAGGTGCATTTTCAGTAAAAGAAAGGCTTGACAATTATTTAAATTAAAATGCCTCAAAAATGCTTGTCAAAAGCATTTTTGAGGCACGAAAACATTGTTTTGCTTTTCATATTGAAAATTTCATTAACCACATTTTCATTTTGAAATACAATTGTCTATTTGAATAAGGTTTTACCCTCACCCTCTCGAATAATATTGATAGCTGCCAGATTTAAGTATTTCATCTAATGATCTGGAAATATAAAAGCTTCTTAATATTTAAAATGAATCAACCCTACA
>JASEIZ010000284.1:1579-2497 GCA_030017395.1 Desulfobacterales bacterium
ATTGTGCACAAAATGTCGGATAGATACATTCAATTTCTGCTATTATATTGGTGAGGAGGAAGTGAAATGAAATATCGGATTGTAGAAAAAGAGGCATTTCGCATAGTTGGTATCACGAAAAGGGTCCCCATAATTTTCCGTGGGTTAATCCGGAGATTGCCTCTATGTGGGAAACTTTAAATGATGAGACGATAAATAAACTTAAGAAGCTTTCTAATGTCGAGCCTTTGGGGCTGCTTCAAACATCCACGAACTTTTCCGAAGGCCGAATGGAGGAAAAAGGGGAGCTTGACCATTATATAGGCGTGGCGACAACTAATGAGTGTCCGGATAACCTGGCACAGCTTGAAGTTCCTGCCTCAACATGGGCTGTATTCGAATCAGTCGGGCCATTTCCCGATACGCTGCAAAATATCTGGGGACGCATCTACTCCGAATGGTTTCCATCCTCAAACTATGAACAGACAAAAGGGCCGGAGATATTGTGGAATGAGCATAAAGACGTAACTTCACCAACTTTTAAAAGTGAAATATGGATACCGGTTTTGAAAAAGTAATAATAATTAATTCCTAGTAAATGACAAAGAGGTATTCACATCCTGCTTCAAGCATTATGATGCTCCCCATTGTCAAGACAATTTTTTTGCCGGGCTAAGTTAGGTCTCCTTTCTTTTATTTTAGATACTTACATCAATACACTCTGTTGGTGGATGTCAAGGGCGAGCGTATGCGAGTTCATCTTGGCCCTTGACATCCAATCCGCATACATCCTTTTGCTTTCCGGTCTGTTATGACAGACCGGCTGCCTTCCGACGAGGACGGGGTTTGGGGCAGAGCCCCAAGGTTTTATACAACTGCCGGAAGTTGCTGACAGCCTCCAAAATAGTATTCTGCCGGTGTTTTGTAGCCCAATGACTG
>JASEIZ010000285.1 GCA_030017395.1 Desulfobacterales bacterium
TTTTTAATTTTTATTCAAGGCTTACTTCAATATAGCAAGCTTAGTGCGGTGAAAAATAATATCAAAAAGTAGCAAACCATGTCTAAATAATTATTACCGCATTATCTTGCGAAATGTCTCAGCAATTATCTTCATATTATTAAGATAATCTTTCGCCAATGGATCAATCTGAATTGTTCTTCCTCCAATAGCATCAGCTAAAGCTTCAGCGCTTTTTTCGCTGAACTGTTTTTGCACAAAAATTATCTTTATTCCATCGTTTTTGGCTTCTTCAATAAAATTGGCAAGCTCTTTTGCCCCCGGATCTTTCCCTCCGATTTCAACTGGTATTTGTTCCATGTCGTAATCGCTGGCAAAGTATCCCCAGGCAGGATGAAAAACCATAAATTTCCGGTAACCGGCACCTTTAAGGTTTTGAGCTATTTCCACATCCAGTTTATCAAGGTCGTCCTGAAAGGCTTTTAAATTTTCTCTATAATACTCCCCGCAAACACCATCCACAGAGATCAGGGCATCGCATATATTTTTAGCCTGAATCTTAACCAGTTTCAAGCTCAACCAGATGTGAGGATCGTTCCGGCCTCTACCTACTTCAGCATGTTGCGTGTCTTCCTTATGGTGATGGGTCTTCATCGGAAAAAGCTTTACGCCGCGTCTGGTATCTATAACCTTCAGCTTCGGATGCGCACTGCTTATACGATCCATCCACACATCCTCAAAAGGCACTCCGATGCGAAAAAAAAGCTTTGCCTTGCTAAGTTCAACCATCTGCCTCGGCATAGGCTCATAAGTAGCGGGGCTCTGACCAGGACCCACCATAACGGAGACATCCACCCTGTCGCCCCCGACGCGCTCAACAAAGTATGCCTGCGGCAGGATGCTGACAAAAACCTTAATCTTTTCTACATCGCTTTTTTTCGATTTTGCATAACTATTGTCATTACTAAAACAAAAAATCAAAAATACAGCGCAGAATATACAGGCAAATATATGTTTTAAGTTTTTCATATTCCCATAGCCCCTAAGGCCGACAAGCCGAAAACAATTAAGGATTAGAGGATTAAGGATTAAAGGATTATTTTCTTATCTCTTTCCCCTTTCCCCTTTCCCCTTTCCCCTTTCCCCTTTCCCCTTTCCTCTTTCCTCTTTCCTCTTTCCTCTTTCCTTACTGCTTTTATTATCCATTCGGCAGCCTGATCAACTTCATCTTGAGTGGTTGGGCGGCCAAGGGTAAGGCGAATCGCCCCTATTGCCGATTCACGGGAGACCCCCATTGCTGCCAGAACATGAGAAATGGTCGCGGAACGGTCCTTGCAGGCAGCGCCGGTAGATGCGCAAAGATTTGGAATTCTTTTCAGAATTTTTTCACCCTTAAACCCTGTGAAAGAAATATTTAATGTATTGGGAAGTCGATTGTCGGGGTGACCGTTTAATGTTGCATCAGGTATGGCTGATACCATATTATCATACAGCCTGTCTCTAAGGGCGGCAATGCGAAATGTGTCATGCTTTATATTTTTCCCAGCCAGTTCACAGGCAGCTCCCAGAGCTACATTAAGAATTACATTTTCAGTGCCCGCTCTGCGGCCCGACTCCTGGCCACCACCATGAATTAAGGGGACTATCTCTATGCCATCTCGAATATAGAGCGCCCCTACCCCTTTAGGAGCATATAATTTATGGCCAGCCAACGATAAAAAATCCACGCACAAATCGCTTACATCGGTTTTCACCTTGCCGACAGACTGGGCAGCATCTGTATGAAAGAAAATGCCGTGTTTTCTTGAAATCCGGCCAATCTCCTGAACAGGCTGTATTGTGCCTGTTTCATTGTTTGCATGCATCACGGAAATTAATACAGTATCTTTTCTGATAGCATTTTTTACCTCGTCCGGATTAACAGAGCCGTATCCGTCCACAGGAAGAAACGTTACATCCCAGCCGTTTTCAATTAGAAAGATGGCGGGATTGAATATGGCAGGATGTTCGATACCGGTTGTAATGATATGACGGCCTTTATCACGCAGGCTCAAAGCCACACCCTTTAATACCATATTATTTGATTCGCTACCCCCGCTGGTAAAAATAATTTCGCTGGTTTTACTTCCCAGAAGTTCGGCCACCTGGCCACGCGCCTTTTCCAGAGCCTGCCTTGCCCTTATCCCCAGAGAATACGAACTGCTGGGATTTCCGAATTCTTCCCTGATAAACAGCATCATAGCCGCCGCCACATCAGAATCTATCGGAGTTGTAGCATTATAATCAAGATAAACGGGTTTCATTACGATATTTCTCCTGGCATTTTACGAGGCACTCATAATTTACAAAATTTCGACAAGAAATAAGCCGAGTACTGCATTTAGAAAAACAATTAAAAAAGCAATGCGACCTGACCAGCGATGAAAGGATTTCAGTTTTCGGTACTTGATTTGAAGGACTCCCAGTACTGGTGTCACTATAACTAAGACGATGCCTGCAATACCGATGAAGG
>JASEIZ010000286.1 GCA_030017395.1 Desulfobacterales bacterium
TTGCATTCAAACGATACGATAGCTCAGAGAAGCTGGAACCTCTGCGCAGGAGGTAATACTGTAAAACAAGTTTTTAATCAATAAAGAGCTGAAACTATTTAACTTATAAGGAGAATTATAACATGAAAGACTTAAACGATTTTAAAGTAAAATATCCTGATATCTACCGAGTTATCTTTGAGGAAGGAAAGAAAGCCGGCGTTGCCGATGGAAGAAAACAGGGCGAAGCTACAGCCGTTGTAAAAGAACAAACCGAAGCAAAGCGCCGGCAAGCGGTTGCAAAAACTGAAGCAGCGGCCTTTGACCGCTTGTCTATAAATGACAAGGCTAAAATCATATTCGACACAAACGCCTCCCTCCAGGCCGAATTTAGAAGCTTTGATACCTATTTAGCCTACGTCAAGGGCGTTGCGGCTGGACGGGTAAAAATCTGCGGTGGAACCACATAACTGCGTGTCCTTGATTTTCTGAAGCTTTTTACTTTCAGCGGCACTGTTTGCCGGTGTCTATATAGATTTTACAGCGTCTATATAGACACCGGCGGATTTGAAAATTATCTAAGGAAAAGGAGTTTGTCATGATCGATGTTAAAATTAAAATAGACGACAAACAAACTTTCCTTTCATAAGGGGCCTCATTTAATAGTTAGAGTAACAACGACTTTAATGTTTTTATCTTAGCAATGTTTTTTTATGGTTTCACATTCCTTATTTAATCTTTGCAACTGTATATGTTCCGCCACCTTAGAGAGAAAGCTTTAGGTTCTTCCAGCGCTTATTTGAAAGATCGAGGTTTCGCAGCGTTTTTTTCGTGTCCGTTTGAACTTCTATTAATTGTGGAAATATGGACGGTATGAATAACTAAGGATATTAAATGTTTATGTAGCAACGAAAGGATGAATTTATTGTTAAAAGCGAATCAAATAAAAATATGCCCGCTGTGTGAAAAAATGAAAATCGTCCGTAACGGTCGGACAGCCGGTGGGCCGCAAAATTATAAATGTAAAGGTTGCGGGCGGCAGTTTGTTTTACATCCACGGAAGCGGCGGATCAATGCAAATATTAAAACAATTATTCTGCGCCTGTTGGCCGAGGATATCTCAGTACCAACGATCGCCAGGGCAACGCAAGTTAGCCATCGTTGGCTCTATGCGCTGAAAAAGAAGGGACTGCAAAATGACCGATAACATGGACGATATCCGCCAGCAGGTCCAGGCCCGGGTTGAACGGGAAGTTAAGGAATATTCGAAAGAGCCAGATAAAGGCAGCGACAAAAAGGTGACAATTAAGTTTATTCATGAATGTCTCTTTGCAAACGAGCTTGGTGATGGAATCCTTTATGCAACACTATTTCGTGACAGGTTCCTCTTCTGCAAAAATAGCCAGGAATGGTATTCATGGACTGGCCATTTCTGGGAACGGGATGTCCTTGGGAACTGCCTTGTTGCTGTTGAAAAGGTTGTGGAATGTTACCTTGAAGAATATAGAAGAATTGCCGCTCAGATTGCCGACATTGCCAAAGGAACCGCCTCCGGAGATGTAGAGAAACTAAAAAAACAGCAAGCTCAGCTCTTGAAACGTGCTTCTCAGCTCCGCGGTGACAAGCGGCGTACCGCTTGTCTGAAATTTGCGCATACAAATAATAATTCTCTGGCGATCAAGGGAAATGAATTTGATATTTCATCCTGGCTACTGGCCTGCAAAAATGGTGTCATTGATCTAAAAACCGGAAATTTGAAACACGGCAGGCCGTCTGATTATATTTCCCTGGCCTGCCGTGTTGAATGGAAGGGATTGGACGAGCCAGCAAACCTGTGGGAGAAAACACTACTGGAAATTTTCCATGGTGATAAAGAGCTTGTATTTTATCTGCAGCGCCTTTTCGGATATGGGATCACGGGCCTCAGCACTGAAAAAGCCTTCTTTGTGCTGTGGGGAAAGGGCAAAAATGGCAAGAGCCTGATTGTCGAAACGATCAGTTACGTCCTGGGACCATTAGTCGGCTCTATTCAATCAGAGATGTTGCTCAGCCAGTATAGAAGCCGATCTTCAGCCGGACCTACTCCAGACATAATGAGTTTAAAGGGTCTCAGAATGGCCTTCGCTAGTGAAACTGACGAAGGTAGTAAACTGAGCTCTTCCCGGGTGAAATGGTTAACGGGAAATGATGAGATCGTTGGTCGCAACCCCCATGACAAGTATGAAACCCGCTGGCAGCCAGTACATAAATTGTTTTTACTGACCAACTCTCTGCCACATGCAAATGCGAGCGATTTTGCCCTGTACGAACGCCTGCAGTTGCTGGCTTTCACGCTATCGTTCGTCAATAGAGAACCTCAAAATATAGATGAGCGCTGGGCAATAAAAGACCTTGATGAACAATTAAAAAAGGAGGCTCCTGGGATACTGGCCTGGCTTGTCCGGGGTTGCCTGCTCTGGCAGGAACAAGGCCTTAATCCGCCCCGGAAAGTTATGG
>JASEIZ010000287.1 GCA_030017395.1 Desulfobacterales bacterium
AGGACTGAATTAATCTGCGGGCCGCCGCCATGCACAACAATCGGGTTGAGCCCAACAAATTTCAACAAAGTGATATCCCTGGCAAAATCGGTCTTTAACTGCTCATCAACCATTGCATGCCCGCCGTATTTAATTACAATGGTCATGCCGTAAAAACAACGTATATAGGGAAGAGCTTCAATAAGTATGTCTGCAACATTTGAAGTCATAATTTTACCTGTCTGTTTTTCACCACGAACACGAAGTGAGCGAAGATAAAAAAATCCTTGGTGATTAATAATAAAATCGCCTAAGTTAACGAAATTGTATTTTTACTATAAAATATATCTGCTAAAATCCTCGTCGTCTTTAATATCCTTTAATTTGTCATCAACATACTTTCCGTCAATTACAATCCTTTTTTCTTTCATGTCAGGAGCATCAAAGAGTATATCCTCAAGCAGATATTCCATAAGGGTATGAAGTCTTCTTGCCCCGATATTTTCAGTCAAGTTATTAACCTCTTCTGCAATTGCCGCAATTTTTGCTACGGCATCATTCTCAAAAACCACATCAACACCTTCTGTCCTTAAAAGCGCCAGATATTGAAGAAGCAATGCGTTTTTCGGTTCGGTAAGTATCCTGACAAACTCGTCCTTTCCGAGGGAATCAAGTTCTACCCGGATCGGGAACCTGCCCTGAAGTTCGGGAATTAAATCAGAGGGTTTAGTTGTATGAAATGCGCCCGAAGCAATAAAAAGGATATGGTCTGTTTTCACAGGACCGTATTTGGTTGTAACACTGCATCCTTCCACTACAGGAAGAAGATCCCGCTGCACCCCTTCCCTGGATACATCAGGGCCGTGGCTCTCGTTTTTACTCACAATTTTGTCTATCTCATCAAGAAATATTATTCCTGTCTGTTCAACCTTTTCAATTGCCCGGCTTACGACTTCCTCCATATCCACAAGATTTTGAACCTCTTCCTGAGAAAGGATTCTCATGGCTTCAGAAACTTTAAGCTTCCTTCTCTTTGAGCTTTTCGGCATTATGCCGCTTAACATATCTTTAAAGTTAATGCCCATTTCTTCTATCCCCATGCTTGAGAATATCTCCACAACAGGCACGGCTCGATCTGAAATGTCAATGTCAACATACCGATTATCAAGTTTTCCTTCACGAAGCATTCCTCGAAGTTTTTCTCTTGTTGAGGATGTTTCAGCATTATTATGCGCCATAAAATCAATTGGGGTTTGTTTTGCGGCTTCATCATCCTGCTTCTGCTTCGCTCTTGGTTTTGGAAGCAGAAGGTCAAGCATTCTTTCTTCGGCAATCTGCAGCGCTTTTTCTTCCACCGCTTCCTGAGCCTCTGCTTTAACCATGTTTACGGTAAGTTCCAGCAGGTCCCTTACCATTGATTCAACATCTCTTCCCATATATCCGACTTCGGTAAACTTGGATGCCTCAACCTTGGTGAATGGTGAATCTGTAAGTTTGGAAAGCCTCCTCGCTATCTCTGTTTTCCCCACTCCTGTGGGGCCGATAAGTATAATGTTTTTGGGCGCAATTTCATCGCGGAGATCTTCTGGCACCTGTTGCCGGCGCCATCTATTTCTTAAAGCAACAGCCACTGAACGTTTTGCTTTGTGTTGACCGATAATATATCTATCAAGCTCTTTAACGGTTTCTGATGGTTTTAAATCACTCATGTTAGTTATATATTCCTACAACTCTTCTATAGTTATTGAATCGTTTGTAAACACACAGATTGAACCGGCTATTTTCATGGCTTCTTCTACAATACTCCTTGCATCCATATCAGTATGCCTTATCAAAGCTGTTGCCGCTGCCTGAGCGCTGACTCCTCCGGAACCAATGCCGATAATTCCTTCATCCGGTTCAATTACATCACCGTTGCCGGAAACAAGAAACATTCTGGCGTCATCTGCGGCGATCATAATTGCCTCAAGACGCCTCAAGTACTTGTCAGTTCGCCAGTCTCTTGCCAATTCAACAGCGCTGCGGGTCAGGTTTCCGTTGTAACGCTCAAGTTTTGCTTCCAAACGTTCAGAAAGATTTAAAGCATCAGCGGTTGCTCCGGCAAATCCCACAATAATTTTATCATTATAAATCTTTCTTACCTTTTTAGCATGATGTTTTATAATATTATTATTCAAAGTTACCTGGCCGTCACCGGCAACAACCAGCTTATCCTTATGCCTTATGGCAAGTATGGTCGTTCCATGAAATTTCATATGATACCTATTTTAGAATTTTGAAAAATGAACGTCCAACATCGAACATTGAACGTCGAATAATGATGTCGCTCCGCTCTTCAAATTGTTTAAAAATCGAATAAAAAAACCAATACCGAACATTAAGCAGCTATTTTTGTTTTTTTCAGATGTTCATCTTTTCCCATTCAACATTGATGCTCTCGTAAAAAGTCTTGAAATCGTCATGCCGGACTTGATAAGCCTGC
>JASEIZ010000288.1 GCA_030017395.1 Desulfobacterales bacterium
GAGAATTTCACTTGATTGAAGACGAAACAAGTTTACAAGGATTAAGGGGTCGAATTCATAAACATTAATTATGGTATTCTTTAATGCCTCTAATTTTTGTTTTCCATTTAACTCCTTTTCAGAGCTTACATGCCTTAATCTCATATTTAGATATTGAAGTATTCTAAGAGAAAGGGAGGCGCACAGTTCATCTTTGTTTTTGAAATAAAGATAAAGGGTGCCCGGGCTAAGTTCGGCTTCCCTGGCAATATCTTCCATTGTTACCCCGGCAAAGCCTTTATTATAAAACACCCTTTTTGCGGCTATCATGATCTGCTGACGCCTTCTTCCCTTTTCACGCTCTTTTCTTTCCTGTATTCCCATAATTTACTGAATTTGATTTATTTGTTAAAATTTATTCTAATATATTTTTTTATTTAGTCAAGAAAAAAATCAGGGCAATCCTGTGAATTCAAAGCTCAATTTTGTCTGAATTTTTTCTATCCTTTTGAATATTTCTTTCAGCATTGTTTGCTCAATATATGACAGCTTCTTTGGATTAATATAATTGTCCGGCTTTTTGTTTTCTTCGATTACGGAAGTAATCTGCCTGACAAATCTTAGCTGCATTAAAAAACTGTAGGACTGTTCAAGTTCATTATAGTCCTGCCAGGATAGAGCTTTCTTTAAATAAAGCTGATATAGCCTTTCATGCGTGTTGGTTTCTTCAATCCCGTGTTTATGAGAATATATCCTTGCAAAATCCACAATAGGAGTCATCGCCTTTTTTATATCAAAGGCATCACGGTGTTCCCCTTTCGACTCCACAACGAAATGACCGAAAAAGCCTATCGGAGGTTTAAAATGCAGGGCGTTTTCAGTCAAATGGCGAAAAAAACCTGCCCACCCAACAAGAGAATCAAAAAGATGTTTGCGAAGCCCTTTTATAAGTTCAATATCCCCATACGCGCCGCGAAAATCGAAAAAAATACTTGATTTAAGCAGGTCTTCAGGCTCCGCAGTATGAATCCATGCTGAAAAGTATTTTTTCCAGACAGATAATGGCTGGCACCATTTTGGGTTTTTCGCCATTACATCCCCCTTGCAAAAATCATATCCTGCCTGATCAAGCAAGGTACAGACTTTTTCCCCAAGCTTTAAAAAATAGCTCTTTACGCTCTCTTCTGATTCCCTTGATACATCTTCGAACATTATTGCATTGTCCTGATCTGTCTTAAGGGTCTGCTCCTTTCTCCCTTCGCTTCCCATAATCATAAATACGAATCCGGCCGGTGGCCGGCCTAATTCATCGATTGCAAAACCGATCAGTTTATTTAAAATAGCATCTGAAATTGTTGTTATGAGCTTTGTCACATTCTTTGCCTTAGCCCCGCTGTTTATCAGGCCATGAATTAATGCAGGCAGCTGTCTGTGTTTGTCTATGATTTTTTCAATGCTGTCCGCTGTTCTGATCTCACGAATGAGAAACAGCGGTGACCGCCTTTGCGCTGCGACCAAATCACTATTGGTTACAACGCCTACAACCTTTTCATCAGCATCTGTGACAGCAAGATGTTTTATATTCCTCTGCATCATCATTAAAAGAGCCTCAAAAACAAGAGCCTTGCCTGAAATTGCTATCAAAGGAGAAGACATTATCTCAGAAACAGGCTTTTCAATATCAAGCCCTTTTGCAATAACTTTATTTCTCATGTCAGTATCAGTAACTACGCCCACAAAATCTCCACCATGTTTTTTTATAAAAATAGAACCGCACCTATTGCTGCTCATAACTATTGCTGCCTTCTGGATTGAAAACTCTGCTTCACAAAAAACCATATCCCTTGTAAAAATGTCTGCAACAAGCTGGTTAAAAAATTGCGGGGATTCCTCTTTCGATTGGAGACTCTTTGCAACGATCCCGGCGTAAGATTTGTTAAGCATCCGTTTGCCAAAGGTATCGGTAAAATATTCAGAAAAAGTTACCTGTCGTGCACAAATATCTAAAAAATTTTTTTTGGGCAGAATATAAATATCCGAATCTTCATTTATTCTCAGCGTACGAACAGCGACTCCATCATTTAAAAGCATGGAAATCCCGCCGCAAACACACCCTTCTTTTAAGAATACATGCAGCGTTTTTTTACCATTTTGTTCATAATATCGTTCTGCAGAGCCTTTTTGAATTATATAAAGGCATTCAATGCTTGATCGCTCCTGAACAAACAGGATTGTGCCTTCAGGATAATGAACCATAGAAACTTCAGAAGCTGTTTTTTTAAGATCCTGTTCAGGAAGAAAAGAGAATGGAGCTACACCTGATAAAAATTTAAACGCCTGGCTGATCATGGATTCGCCTGAAACCTTTATCGTTTCATGTTCACAATTATTGTCTGTCATTAATTTATCAATATCCTTACCTAATACTTGATGAATTCGTAAAAAGTCGAAAAGTTCTCTTTTCCGTCATTCCGGCGAAAGC
>JASEIZ010000289.1 GCA_030017395.1 Desulfobacterales bacterium
TATTATCGATATTTATATGCGCTCTACAATATTTATCAACGGGAATTGTTGTCTGGCCGGCTATTACCCTGTTGCTTTTAACCCTGATTTTAGATCGCGGGATATTATTTATGTTTCTAAATATCTCGAGAGATATTGTCGGATAGAACTTGCCGCTCACTTCGAAAAGCATCGGCATTTTCCTTAATATTCCATCATTATCCGGATATGCGTTTGCGAGGCCAATGCCTTTCAAAGAAGAAAGCATAAAAGGAGCCATTGACTCAAAACCGTTTTCGCTTACAAATTTGATGTCCTGTTTGTCGGAGATATTGTCGGCAAGCGGCTTGAACATTTGTTTTGATTGAGCATAAGCAGACCCGAAAACAACCGAAAAGACCGGTCCTGTTTTCATAATTTCAGAAAAACGCCTGTCCACATCCGGATCATCATGGGGATCGCCAAAAAGTATATCATAAGCCACTGCTGCGGGTTTGCCTTTAAGTATGTTTGCAAGAATATCTATGTGATATCTTCGATATGTAGAAGGATTATAAGCGCCGAGCTTGTTTAATGTCCTGTCGTCTATCCCGACAATAATTACATTGCTCTGAACAGCCTTTTTATTCTCGTTAAGCCGCTCCCGAATCAACAAAAATTGAGCATAAAGAGTGTTGTCTATCTGGGTAAGTATGTTGTAGGCAATGCCTTTAAGCAGAATAGAAATAAAGAGAACGGAAAACCCCACAACGGCAAGCGCGAGGATTATTAAGTGTTTTTTGTGTGTTGAATCGCGAGATTTTAGCATTTATTATGTTTTTTTTACCACGAAAAACCGGATGTATTGTTCTATTGTAAAATTTTTCGATTGGCCTTTAATCCTTACCCATCTAATTCTCTAATCCTTATCGTTGTCACGAGTCATATTCCATTTTACCCATTGATCTTCCATGATGATATTAATATTGAAATCCTTTTTTTCATATTTCCCGTTTGAATCGATTGTTATCTGCTGAAAGGCTTTTACAATTTCCACCCATTTTTCCATGGATACCGGATGCGGCCCGGCTATTGGCTTAGGTTTTAATGTAAAAGTATCCGTCTCGGATTTTGGTTTGTCAAACAAAGTGCTCCATGTTGCCACAATCCCTTTATGGACACTAATTCGCGTCTGTTCATCATCTGTATCAACCCTGAATTTTGTTCCTCGTATTGCGCAAACCGCTTTATTGGTTCTGACCTTAAAGCTGTCGGATTTTGCAAGGATTTTGCGGGCGTTTAGCCACATTTTGCCTGAAGACATAAATAAGGAAACCTCTTTAGCGGTTTTGCTTACCATACATTTTTCAAATTGCTGAAACGTGTTTTCATCCATTCTAACCATAGTGCCGTCTTCAAGAATAATTTCGCAGCGTGATTCAGTCTCTGTTCTGATTTGATCTCCCTGATAAATTTTCATGTCAAAATCTGCGTTAACCCAGGTGGTTTTGTCATGAGAAACAAACACATCTCCCATCATAAACGTTACAGTTCCTGCCACTTGCCTGCCGGCATCGGCAAATAATGAAAGTGGAGCAAGACATAAACATACAAGCAGAATTATTTTAGATAGTTTTTTCATTTTAAATAAAAACCTCTTATTTGCTACAAGTTGATTTTATTTTGTTTTCATAGTAAACGATCCATCCCAATCTTTTGGAGGAGGATTGATTTTATATTCTTTACACCTGAGAAGCATGGTTTTGCTTGGACCGTCGTCAGGCGTCAGCTCCAACACTGCCTTAAAAAAACTTTCGGCTTTTTCCCAATCCTGATTTCTGTATGCATAAAGGCCGCTGGAGTAATTATCTATTGTCTTATTCATGCTTTCACCAATATCTTTTTTATAACCCAAAAGCTGATAAACCCTTACCGGTTCTTTTTTCCCCACAACATTTATCGAATCAATTTCCCTTGCCATTATTTTATCACCGGCTTTTCTGAAAGTTGTTTCGCCAATCAGCATGTAAATTCCGTATATTTTATTGACCCCTTCCAGCCTTGACGCAATATTAACCGTATCTCCCATCATTGTATAGTCCATGCGTGTTTTTGATCCCATGTTGCCGACAACAGCCGGGCCCGTGCAAAGACCGATCCTCATATAAAGTTCCGGCTTGCCAGATTTTTTCCAGCCTTCTCTCAGCTCAGACAGCCTTTTTTGCATGTCGATGCAAGCCATACATGCTATTTCTTCCTGATTTTCAAGATCATTAGGAGCTCCAAAAAACGCGATTATAGCATCGCCTTCGAATTTATCCACTGTTCCTTCATATTTAAGAATTATGCTTGTTGTTTCTGTAAGAAATTCATTTAACAGTTCAACAAGCTCCTTTGGAGTCAACCCTTCGGAAATACCTGTAAAACCTTGGATATCTGAAAAAAAGGCTGTAATTTTACG